>JANRAA010000116.1:0-25626 GCA_030728235.1 Flavobacteriales bacterium | reverse complement strand
GGGGTATACTACATGCTCGACGAAGCCGGAAAAATTCTATACATCGGAATGTCGGCGAACGTAAAAAAAAGAATCCGACAGCATTTTGGAGGTAAAATGGCTTCTGAACGAAGGCAGACCTTTCTCAAAGAAGTAGCCGACATAAGAGTGGAACTTACAGGAACTGAGCTTTTAGCGCGTTTGTTAGAAGATGCTGAAATAAGAAAACATTGGCCTCCATTCAACCGTGCACAGAAAAGACCCATTCGCCATTATAGCATCTATCGCTACGCAGATCAGGAAGGATACAACAGAATGACGGTGCACCAGGTGAAGACCAGGTCGTCGAGTGAGCTTACTTTTTCGTCGCTCTCCGATGCAAAATCATGGCTGCAGTCTTTCGTCCATTCGAATAATCTTCACAACGAAATATGCGGACTTCCTTCAGATGGACTTCCACGTCCGCCAGTTAAAGAACACAATGAATTGCTTCAAGCGGCATGGACATCTCTGCCGGTGGCAGAAGAAAAAACCATCATACGCGTGGCAGGAAGAAATGCCAAAGAATCTGGATTCATTTGGTTGTCTTTTGGTCGCTTACGCGGATATGGCTTTGTGCCGTATGATGCCCAGATAGCAAGCGATGAAGACCTTGAAGCTTATTTGCAACCGCTCACCGAAAGCGAACTTACAGATAGCATTCTGCGTTCTGCACTAGAAGCTCAAACGGCATAAAAAAAGGGAACCGAAGTTCCCTTTTTATTAGTTCAACACCTGTTGAATTAAATGGTTATTTTTTGTCCGACGCACTGATAGTGCTTTGTTGTACGCGAGAATTCTTTCCAGACTTTCCTCGCGAGGTTTCATTTCTACCTCAGGTTGTTCTAACATTTTGTCAGATTTGAGAATTTCATTAATCAATTCGCGTTCACGTTGCGAAAAAGAAGAAAAATCATCGAGAGTAAAATGGTGCATAGGCTGCGGGTTGTTTTGTTACCGAGATGATAACGACACCGCATTTCATATTATTGCACCCAAAGAAAAATTCTTATGACAGTGTCAACGAAATCTTCTTTTCATCCACCAATTTTCTCAGGTTGATCAACGCATATCTCATACGTCCCAAAGCTGTATTGATAGATATATCGCACGTATCAGCTATTTCTTTGAAGCTCATATCGTAGTAGTGACGCATGATCACAACCTTACGTTGATCTTCTGGCAAGAATGCTAACAAAGCTTTCACATCACCCATAATTTGGTTGTTGATGATCTTGTCTTCAATATGCATTTCATCGTTGCCTATGGTTGCAAAAACGTCGTTGTTATCGTCGCTTCGAACTGCTGGCATCTTCTTCACTTTACGAAAGTGATCAATAGCAAGGTTGTGCGCAATACGCATTACCCAAGGTAAGAACTTACCTTCTTCATTATAACGTCCTGATTTCAGGGTATTGATAACCTTTATAAAGGTATCTTGGAAAAGATCGTCGGCTACTTCATCATCTTTAACCAACATGTAAATTTTGGTATACACTTGATTTTTGTGACGCTTCAACAACACTTCGAAAGCCTTATCGCTACCGTCGATGTACTGACGTACTAATTCCTGATCGGTGATTTGGGGTGATCGCATACTTCCTCTCTTTTTTAGTTAAACACTAACCCTACTTAGAATCGATCTAGAAGGGATGCAGTTACTATCGTATTAAAAAAAGTAGAGGTGTTTCTATAAGTACGCTTTTCGTTTTTGAATCTTAGTTATAACGCAACAAACTTCTGTTTGGTGTGTTACATGTCTTAAAACTACTATTTTTTTTTCTATTTCACCAAATTTATTGTTGAGAAGGCTTGTTAAAATTCGCTAACTCCCCTTTCTCCTGCCAACTATTCAAGCTAATTTGCTAGTCTTTAGGAGCACATCTTTTTATGAGCATAACCACAGAAAATCAGACTGTTAGTCCAAAATCACATATCACCATAAAGGGTGCACGTGTTCACAACTTAAAAAACATCACCGTTTCTATACCACGAAACAAATTGGTGGTGATCACGGGAATGTCGGGGTCAGGAAAATCTTCTTTGGCTTTCGATACGTTGTATGCTGAAGGACAGCGTCGGTATGTGGAGAGTTTATCTTCGTATGCCCGTCAGTTTCTGGGCCGTCTCGACAAGCCTGATGTTGATGCCATAGAAGGTATTTCTCCAGCAATCGCCATTGAACAGAGGGTAACAGGCCGAAGCTCGAGATCTACAGTGGGCACGAATACTGAAATTTACGACTACCTCAAACTGCTATATGCACGCGTTGGACGCACCTATTCTCCAATTAGTGGTGAAGAGGTAAAACGCAACACGGTAAAAGATGTGAGCGATTATGTATCTGCCCTTCAACCTGGCACCCGATTTTTAGTCCTCGCCCCCATTCATTTGCATGGCCGAACACTATCGAAGCAACTCGAACTTTTGAGCCAGCAAGGATTCTCACGTGTTCGCTATAACAACGAAGTAACCTCGCTAGAGCCTTCTTTTATAGAAAACGCAAAGGAAGGCGCTTGCGAATTGATTGTTGACAGGTTGCAAGCATCGTCTCTTCAAGAAGACCTTGTAAGGTTAGCCGATTCTGTGGAGTCAGCGTTTTTTGAAGGTCACGGCGAATGCACTATCGCTGTCGCGGATGACAATGATGAGCGTACCTTTTCAAATCGGTTTGAGCTCGATGGCATGACCTTCGAAGAACCGAGTCCAAACTTTTTCTCATTCAACAATCCGGTTGGTGCGTGTAAACGCTGCGAAGGATTCGGAATGGTGATAGGAATTGACGAAAACTTGGTTGTTCCAAATACTGGCCTTTCGATATATGAAGATGCGGTGGTTTGTTGGAAAGGTGAAGTGATGTCTGAATGGAAAGACTCTTTCATCCGCGCTGCTCGCGCACTTGACTTCCCCATTCACAAGCCGTATGCAGATCTCACCAAGGCCCAACGCGACGCCTTGTGGAATGCAAAAGGCGGCATCAATGCCTTCTTCAAATACCTCGAAGAGAAGAGTTACAAAATACATTACCGCGTTTTATTGAGTCGCTATCGCGGACGAACCACCTGTCCGGATTGTCATGGAACACGACTTCGCAAAGACGCCTCTTACGTTAAAATCCAAAACCAGTCTATCTCAGACCTGGTATTGATGTCGGCTGAGAGGCTTCTTGCATTCATAGAAGAAATAGAACTTTCTAAAAATGAAGCCGCCATCGCGAAGCGACTATTGGTAGAAATCCGAAATCGATTGCAATACTTATGTGATGTTGGTTTGGGATATCTCACAATGAACCGTTTGAGCAATACACTTTCTGGAGGAGAGTCGCAGCGCATCAGTTTGTCTACTTGTCTTGGCAGCAGCTTAGTCGGCAGCACGTATATATTAGATGAACCAAGTATCGGCTTGCATCCACGCGACACCACGCGTTTGATTCGCGTTTTGCATGCCCTGCGTGATTTAGGAAACACGGTAGTTGTTGTTGAGCACGACGAAGAAATCATGCAAGCAGCAGACATGCTTATCGACATCGGTCCGCAAGCGGGAATAAATGGTGGAGAGGTGATGTTTACCGGCACATTGGATCAATTGAAAGACACCGATGCCTCACTCACAGCGCGCTATTTAACAGGCCGAGAATCGATCCCTGTTCCTGAAAGACTGCGATCTGTTAAAGATAATATCTACATCCGCGGAGCGCGGGAGAATAACTTAAAGAATATTGATGTCGCATTCCCTTTGCACATGCTCTGCGTGGTGACAGGGGTAAGCGGCTCTGGGAAGTCGACTTTGGTTACCGACATCCTCTACCCTGCTATACGTCGAGAATTGGGAGAGTTTTCTGATCAAATGGGCAAGTTTGCTGGAATGGATGGCGCAGTGAAAGATGTCAAAGCAATCGAGTTTATCGACCAAAACCCAATCGGGAAGTCATCGCGCTCAAACCCTGTGACCTATGTGAAAGCATGGGATGAAGTAAGAAGCATTTATTCTTCTCTTCAGATTTCAAAAACACGCCAATACAAGCCAGCTTTCTTCAGCTTTAACGTCGAAGGTGGACGCTGTGAAACCTGCGAAGGAGAGGGCCGCGTGACCATTGAGATGCAATTCATGGCCGACATTACTCTGCAATGTGATGTATGCAAAGGGAAGCGTTTTAAAGATGAGATTCTAGAGGTCAAATACCTTGGTAAGAATATCAGCGATGTCCTTGAAATGAGTGTGGATGAAGCCATTGAATTTTTCGGACAAGAGATAAACAAGACATCCAATAAAAAATTGGTTGAGAAGCTGCAACCATTAAGTGATGTAGGCTTGGGGTATGTGGGGCTCGGACAAAGCAGTAACACCCTCAGTGGTGGAGAAGCTCAACGTATTAAGTTGGCATCGTTTCTTTCGCGCGGAGGCCGTCAGCATCACACCCTCTTTATTTTTGATGAACCAACAACAGGGTTGCACTTTCACGACGTCAAGAAACTATTGGTTGCCTTTCAGGCGTTGATAGGGCAAGGACATTCCTTAATCGTTATTGAGCACAACACCGACGTAATAAAAAGTGCCGATTGGGTCATAGATCTTGGTCCAGAAGGCGGAGATGCTGGAGGAAATTTGGTTTTTGAAGGCACCCCGCAAGCATTGGCAATGAGTAAAACATCATATACTGCAGCGTACATAAATAAAAAATTGAACCCATGATTAGAAATACAACTTTGTGCCTGTTCATAGCGATTGCCTTCGGCGCATGCGCTCAGAAGCAGACATCTGCAGACAACGAAACTGCATCAGCGGCGGCCGGCGGTCAGAATACCATCGAAAAGATTGAAAAATCAGATACTGAGTGGAAAGCGATTCTCAGTCCGGAAGTATACCACATCATGCGCGAGCAAGGAACAGAGAGAGCCTTTACTGGCCCTTATGTCGACAACCACGAAGCCGGCACATACCTTTGTGCCGCTTGTCAGCTGCCTCTTTTCGATGCCGCTACTAAATTTGAGTCAGGCACAGGTTGGCCTAGCTTTTATGCTCCTATCAACGATCAAAACGTGGGAGAGCATACAGACAGCAGTTACGGGATGGTTCGTACAGAAGTTGTTTGTAACAGGTGCGAAGGACATTTAGGTCACGTTTTCGACGACGGCCCGAAACCAACGGGACTGCGTTTTTGCATCAACGGTAATGCATTACAATTTGAGCATGAATAAAAAAGGGAGGCAAAATTGCCTCCCTTTTTTGAATAATATCTTTTTCGCTTACTCGCAGGTAAATGCGATACCGCGTACTTCAATGATTTCAACGCCATCAATTGGATTTCCTTGGGCATCTTTTTTAGTCGCTTCACGACCGTGGATATTAATAACGCCTTCAATTTTACTTGCTGAAGTAAGCTGCATAAGTAAAATCCTCTTCTTCTCATCAGCGCGGGCTTGACGAGCATCAGGAAGCACGAATACGGCGCAGTCACGCAATGCAATTGACTTTCCGGCTTCAAACTTTTTTATCTCCAAGCTATCATTCTGGAAAAAAGGAGTCAAAGTATTGTTGTAGTTGTCTTCTAGCCCGATTGTGAACCATGAGTCATACTTCAACTTTGGGTCATTGGCTAGATCAAACCTTTGCACGTTGCTCGACAAAAGTCCACCTTTCGGGTGTTGATAGAATGGTGTTGAACTTTTCAGTGTTAGAGGGCTCTTCGGATCAGCGAAAACAGCATCTATGATATCGCCTTGATTGGTCATAACGGCATAAACACGATACGTTTTCCCTGGCACGGTGCCCGAGTTAGGTACCTTTTCAACCTCAATCTTGACAAATTGAGCAGACGCTGAAATCGCTAAAAAGGCGAACAAAGAAAGGATAGTCAGTTTTTTCATGGTTTGATTTTTAATACGCGCAGCAAAGCAAATACTCTGCCATTATTTCACGAGACGTTTACGAGGCACCCGACGCTTACCGAGAGACTGCGTCCTAAACTTACCTCTTTTGCGATCAATTTTGTAGCCCACGCTTAACTCGTGGCTATGCGGACTAAAGCTGCTTGCATTCGATGTTGTGATATCGTAGCTGTATCCAAAAGCATAATTCAGATAATCTATACCAGCTGAAAAAACGACTGCGTCGGAATGGCGGTATGTAAATCCTGCCCAAGCAAGTTCTTTATACACACCTTTTAAAAGGACATCCATTTGAACAGGAGTGCGCCCAGTAAATTTTGCCAAAACAGCAGGCTGGAAAGACCAATCGTTGTTGATTTCATAGAAATAAGACCCCATGAAATTGTAGTGACGAATGTTCTCATTCTTGTTCGTCAAATATCCTTCAATGCCAATGTTTGTTTGGATCAGTTGAGGAATGCTAAACCCGAAGAAATAGTTTTGACCATACACCATCATCCCGAAGGTAGCGTCGAAGTTCATTGCTGTTTCTCTGTTTCCCAGAAGCACTTGATCATTTTTATCGTAGGCAGTGAGGTCAGTGCCGTCAAATGCGAATTGTGTGAATACAGCGCTCAATCCGAAAGATACTGCATCTTCGTTGTTGAGGTCAAAACTGTAGGCACCTGTCGCTTCGAGTCCGGTTCTCGTTATTGCTCCACCAGAATTATCGTGGAACAGAATCCCACCTACACCAATTTTATTCGGCAACTGCGTGTGACCATTTAAGAAATAAGTCACTGGTGCACCATCGAAACCAGTCCATTGGTTCCGATACGAAGCATAAATTGGAGAGTACACTTTCGTTCCTGCAACAGCAGGATTGAGCAGATAAGTGTTATTGATAAATTGCGATCGACGTGCCAGCTGCTGACCGAAACCAACAACAGAGAACATCAACAGCAGACCTGTTAGGATCGTCATTCTTCTCTTCATCACACTCAGTATTTAATGGTTACGGTTCCAGTGATCGGATCTCTTGAAGGATCGAAGGTGATAATATAGTAGTAGTCAGCAATCGGCAAGACATTGCCATTGTAAGTAGCATCCCACCTTGTGGAATACCCTTTTGATTCAAACAATATCTGTCCCCAACGATTGAACACTTGAACAGTCGAAGATGGGAAAAACTCCAATCCACCGATTACCCATTCATCATTTGCTCCATCACCATTTGGAGTGATGATATCAGCGATAAAGAAACATCCAACAGTGGGTTCAACTTCAACGAGGTATGACAGGGTGCAACCAATTGCGTCGGTTACGGTTACGGAGTAAACCTCTTCAACCAGCCCTACTGCTGTGGCCGTAATTTGGTTTTGAGGATCATTCCACAAATATTCAATAGGAGGTGTACCACCAGTTACCACTGCCGTTGCAGTACCATCCCCTTCGTCCCAACATGTCACTGGCGACGAGAAAACAGATACCAACATGTCGGTGATAATTTCAGCTGTAACTTCAAAAGTAGCTTCGGCAATACATCCTGTTTCGTCAGAAGCAACGACCGTATATGGACCCTCAAAAAGATTATTGATGTCTACATCTTCAACTATCTCCCATGACAGGTTACCCACACCACCGATTGGGAATACATTCACACTTCCATCGTTCATACCTGTACAAGTAACTTGATCGATATCGAACAAGAACGTAATTGGGTCTGGTTGAATAATTTCGAAAGTCGTTGACGCTTCACAACCATTTTCGTCAATCACCAAGGCAACATACTCATCTGCGCACAGGCTGATAGGCAGTATTTGGTTATCATTCAAGAACAAGGTCAACTCTCCAGTTCCTCCAGAGAAATTGATATTTGCAGCACCATCACAATCGCCTCCGCAGCTGATATCGGTAGTACCTAGCACAGAAACTGTAACCTGAGTTGGTTCAACAATCGTAACAGAAGCGACATCGGTACAACCTGTTTCATCTTGTATGGTGATGTCATAAGGACCAGCGATGAGATCAGTCATTGTATACGGACACGCTTCAGCAACCGGGTCGATGATGCTCACAACACCCGTTCCACCTTCGCAGGTTATCTCAATTTGTCCGTCAGTTAATCCGAAACACGAAATATCTGTCTTTGCCAACGAAACGATCAATTCACCTGGTTCTTGAATTGCAACTCCATTTTGAGTGATAACACATGTACCATCTGTTACATTGATCGAATAAATTTCTGGACCAAGGTTTTCGAAACATGGGTTTGTTGTGTAGGGAGTGCTTGCTGTTGGAGGAGATGCAATTTGCCATTCTAGCAAACCAGTTCCACCTGCTGCGTTTGAAACGCAGATAGAGCCATCGTCGGCACCGAAGCAAGAGAGGTCTGTTGCGGTGATGTCAAACGTAATTGCCAAAGGTTCGTTGATGGTAATGTTATCAGAGAATTCACAATCATTTTGGTCAATCACAGTAGCAACATATGATCCTGCGCAAAGCGCATTCGGATTTTGTAATTGACCTGCAGCATTTGTAACTTCGATTGTGTAGGCAGGAACACCGCCGTTACCAATAAAAGTTACTGTACCGGTGCAATCACCTGCACAAAGGACATCAGTAGTTTGGAAAATCGCCGTAAGCAATGGAGGTTGCTGAAGGTCAAAAGATTGAAGCACTTGGCAACCGTTTGCATCAACCACAGTGAGATCATAAATGCCAGCGCATAGATCTGAGGCAGTTACGTCAATCGGACTAGGCTGAACGATTTGAGTAAATCCAGGGGTTGTAAAATCTACTGTTAAGTCGCCAGTACCACCAGTGATTGTAAGATCAACCTCTCCTGAGCACTCTCCAAAACAAGGAATTGGGCTTGTAACTGCGTTGACAGCCAACACTTGTGGACAGGAAACAGTGACATCTTGGGAAAAAGAACATCCTGCGGCATCAGAAATATTGATCGTGTAATCGCCACTTCCGTTAACACACCCAAGATTTGAGAAACACTCACCGTCATTTATGGTGGTTGTTTGTCCAGCAGGATTAACGATTTGAATTAAATAAGGTGTTAGTCCACCTGATATTTCAGGACAAAACTGAGCTATTGCATCACCTCCACAAAGGTTATCTGCAGTTTGATCAATGACCACAGTTAAGGGATCAGGAGCAATGAGCACAAACACTTCGGATGTGTCTCGACAGCCGATGCTATCGATCATTGAAATGAAGTATTGACCTTCTGCAAGTTCTGTAAAAACAGGTGAGTCTTGAATTAGTAATTGAGTAGTATCAATTGCGTTGAAGCTAAAAAGTTGGTATTGAACAGTGCCATTTCCAGAGACATCGAATTCAACGGTAGCGAGGTCATCAGCACAAAGAATTTCTTCAGTAACCGTTGGCGACGTATCCATAGGGTTTGCCAAACAAGGGTTTTGGTAAACAAAAGGGTCTGGACAGGTATAGTCTTGCATTGATTGATTGCCATTCACGAAAGTCTGCAAACATAGATCAATGGTTAAATCATCCGCGCAGGTGGTGAATCGACCGATAAGCACTTTTAAATCACTACCTGCAATTCCATTGGGCTGGTCAATTGTGGTGAAAATCGCACCATCATCCATCACGCTTCCGCACACACCTTGCGCTTGCAGGGCTCCAGTTGATGGAAGAGTTGCTGCAAGCTGAACAGACCCCGGATCAGTGATGCACTCCATCCCGATAGTCCAGAAACTATCAAGCAACAATTCAGGAAAAAACTGCTGAAGGCCGCAATTTATTCCGTTGCCTAAGTAAGCTCCAACAGGATTTTCATAACATGGACAACCATTCATTTGTATCGAAACATCTTCATCATCTTCGAGGAAGACATTGTTCGGCAATTGTGCGAGTCCATATATCGCAGACAGGAAGTCGGTTGAATTGGTAAAACACACGTAAACATCATACGTGATGTAACCTGTGAAGTCAGTTGCACCAACGTTCCCGTACCAAACTTGCTGCACATCAACAAAGAACCCTGTTGGTTGGGCAATCGCTAGCTGGAGCGAAAACAATGAAAATAGCGTAAGTAAAAGTTTCTTCATAGTCACATCACATTGTTCTGACAAACACCTTTAAGTAAGGAGAGCGAATTTACTCAACCTTTTTTAATAGTCGCTATTTTAATGCGTCAGGTTGTCTATACATTGTAAATTTCCATGCAAATTAACGAAAATAGAATTAGGTAAGACCTCATGCCGCACACTGACCTTGGAATCCCAAAAATCATTTTTGAAGATAACGACTTGTTGGTAGCTTTTAAACCAGCAAACCTTTTGGTACATAAAACCAACTTCGATTTTGGTGAAAAAAGGAATCTAAGAAACTGGATTTCAGATTATTTAGGACACGAAGTACATCCCGTGCACCGCATAGACAAGCCTACATCGGGATTGGTGTTATTCAGCAAGCAGAAATCAACGACTAATTTTCTTCAAGAGCAATTTGTAAATCACACCGCTTTAAAGAAGTACGTTGCTTTGGTAAGAGGCTTCACGAACGAAGGCGGCATTATTGAAAAGCCACTGAGCGGCTCCGAGGGAGGAGAAATTCGAGCATGCAAAACCGTTTTCAAGAAACTTTGTCAGATTGAGATTGACCAGCCAGTTGGACGTTACGCCACTTCGCGATACAGTTTGGTTGACATACAGCCGCATACAGGGCGATACCACCAGATAAGGCTGCATTTTTCGCATTTACGCAACCCGATTATTGGTGATACCCGTCATGGCGACTTACACCACAACAAGACATTTCGCGAAGTGTATGAAATTCCCAATCTGATGCTCCATTCTTATTTTCTTGGGATAAAGCACCCGAATGGTCAGGTATTGAAAATCAACTGTGATGTACCCGAATATTGGGGTGAACTTTTTTCAAAATGGGGATCAACAGAATTCAGTTCACAGTCGCAAACACTGAACTACTTGCAAGCAGATTTGAATTATTGAAATAATCGTGCTATTTTTAACGAACTGAAAGATAACCTTATACCAAATTCTGCATGAAGCATTTATACAAATCGCTGGCGCTAGCATTGATTTCCCTGTGTTCAAACATCGGATTTAGCCAAAACCAGATCACCCTAACTTTACTTACAGACTGCTGGGGCGGTGAAGTTAGTTGGTCACTTGCCAACTCAAGTGGAACCGTTTTAGGTAGTGTTGGAACTAACACACTCGGCAACCAACAGACAACAGTTACTAACTTCGATTTACCCGACGGTTGCTACACATTTACCATCAACGATAGTTACGGAGATGGAATGAATGGAACAGCTTATGGAAGTTGCGGAGTAAACGGAAACTACACCATCGTTGATGCTGGCAGCAACGTCCTCGTTCAAATGGGAATTGCTGATTTCGATTTTCAATCGATTCATCCATTTTCAGTAGGTTCGACGCTTGGATGCACAGACCCGAATGCTAACAATTACAATGATTGTGCTTCTGCTGATGATGGGAGTTGTGTATATCCAGTGTTGACGTCAAATTTCTCTTTCGACGCCAGCAATGCATGTGGAGTTAGCACTGTTCCTTTCACCAATTTGAGTGAAGGAAACATTGTATCATATGCATGGAGTTTCCCTGGAGGTAGTCCATCTGCTTCGTCAGATGAAAACCCAGTTGTGACTTATGCAACAGACGGGACATACTCAGCCACTTTGCTTGTTACAGACAACAATGGAGACACTTCTAGCTTGACGCAAGACGTGATTATAGCGTCTGGTGATTTATTGGAGATTGTAATCGTTCCAGACAACTACCCTACTGAGATTTCATGGAATTTGGTTGACGAAAACGGAGTTACGTTAGGGTCAGGTGGATCAACAGGTGCAACCTTTTGTATCGCCGACAATTGTCATTTGTTCACCATCAACGATAGCTATGGTGATGGAATATGCTGCGCATACGGCACAGGGTCGTACACTATTTACTTGAACGGGGTTCAAGTTGCAACAGGAGGCAATTACGGCACAGGAGAAACTGTGAATATAAATTGTCCGCCAGGAAGCGACTGCAACAACACCATCGCAGCGGTTATTGGAGAGCAAACTGCTCCTTACCCAAATGCTTGGTACTCATTCACACCAGATCAAAACGGACAATACCTCATAACCACTTGCAACCGCGCCACTTGCGACACCAAAATTTGGGTGTACGACTATTGTAACATGAACCTTTTTGATGATACCAACGAAGCGACATTGACATACAATGATGATTTCTGTGGTGTTCAAGCAGAGATAACCCCATTTTTGGAAGGTGGTGTAACATATTATATACGTATAGGAGATACAGGATCTGCATGTTCAAACGATCCGATAGATTTTGCGGTTGAATACTTAGGCCCAATTCCGGGATGTATGGACCCTGCTGCTTGCAACTACTTGCCGATTGCAGGAACGCCAACACAATGTTTTTTCGAAGGTGATCCTGAGTGTCCGACTATCGGTCCTGACCTTGCCGTTTTAGGCGATGTATTCTACTCTAGCATGTTCTCAACTACGTTAACAAACAACGATGCGTGTTACGTTAATGAAGGTTGTATGCAAGGGTTTGGATCACGTCAAATTCTTCGCTTTACGACTCATATCAAAAACATTGGAACTGAAGATTACTTCATTGGAGCGCCGAGTGCGCAACCGGGCCAATTTGAGTGGGACGTTTGTCACAACCACTGGCACTACGAAGGGTATGCAGAATATGTTCTTTATGACGAGAACGGCCAAGAAATGCCACAAATCGGATTCAAGAATGGTTTTTGCGTTCTTGACTTAGAGTGTTCTGACGGTGGAACTGCAAAATACACTTGTGGTAACATGGGAATCACGGCAGGATGTGGTGACATCTACTCTTCTGGACTTTCTTGTCAGTGGGTTGATATTACAGATGTTCCTGCGGGTTCTTACACCCTTGTTATCAGAACCAACTGGGATCATTCTCCAGATGCGAATGGCTCATATGAATTGACTTATAGCAACAACTACGCAGCTGTTTGTGTGAGCTTCGATCGGGACGCAAACAACAACATCATCAACTTCGTTAAGGATCAAAACTGTCCGCTAATCTACGACTGTTTGGGTGTGCCTTTTGGAAACAACCAACCAGACTGTGCTGCTAACTGTCCGGGAATCATCGTTAAAGGAGACGTGAATGGTTCAGGATCATTGGAGCCAACCGATGCCTCACAATATGTACAAGAGATTTTGGGTAACGATGCTGTTGTAACAGACTGTACCGATATGGATAGCGACAACAACATTACCGTAACCGATGCAGCATTGATTGCTGGTTGTTCTTGGTACGGACCTGACTATGTTGATCCTTCAGGGGTTCACAACCACTGCATTTGGGACGTAGAATTTGTTGACCCGAACCACATGGTAACATTGAGCATTGGTGATATCAACTTGGCGCAAAACTACATCGACATTCACGTTTTGAATCCAGACAACGAAATCGTTGGATATGAGTTCACAGTATCAGGGTTCACAATTTTAAGTGTAGAAAACTTAATAGACCCTGCTGTTTACGATATCAACGCGCAGGCTTCTTTGGGTGGAAATAAAGTTATTGGTTTGTCGTACGACGGCATGATGATTCCTAAAAACCTCGCTCCTGCTCCAATGGTACGTATCTACTATCAGAGTTTGACCAGCAGTATGGTTTGCGTTAGTTCTATTGTAGACATCGTGAATGAAAGCTACCACAACACATTAACAACAACGGGCCCTTGCACTACTGTTGCTGGATTGGAGTTCGCAGATTTCTCTGCCTCTCCAACTACCGTTTGCGCTGGCGGAGCTGTTCAGTTTACTGATTTGAGCACCAATGGGACAAATAGTTGGGCATGGAGTTTCCCAGGCGGGTCTCCAGCTTCATCTTCAACTCAGAACCCAACCGTTACTTACTTCGTACCGGGCACCTACGCCGTTACTTTGACTGCTAGCAATGGCACCGAAAATGACGGTGAGACGAAAGCGGCATATATCACAGTAGTTGCTAATGAAACATGGTATGCCGACAACGACAATGATGGTTATGGTGATGAAAACAATAGCGTTTCTAACTGCACCCAACCTTCTGGCTATCTTGCTACGGCTGGTGATTGTGACGACTGGCGTGCTGACGTTTACCCAGGTGCTATTGGCACAGGAGAGAACATAGATAACGACTGTAATGGCGTTGTAGAATTCGATGAGGTTTCTGGATGTCCAGGTGACTTCAATAACGACGGTGTCCGCGATATTGGTGACCTTTTGACTTTGCTTCAATACTATGGATGCACAGGTAACTGCGACCCTGGTGTAGACTTAAACAATGATGGCACTGTGAACGGAAGCGATATGTTAGACTTCCTTTCATACTTTGGATTAACTTGTCTATAAGAACCATTTTGATTAAAAAAAAGCCCGGAAATTCCGGGCTTTTTTTTTGTCTAGAATTCTGAACTTAGAAATTTTGTTTGTAGTAAGGACTGTTCCATTGGGCTGAGGAAACATTCTTGAAGAATGCAAATCCGACGTACGTGAGAATAGAAGTAATACAAATCAGACACCAGAAGAAAAAGGCCAACCTCGCATAAAACACATTACCCTCTACTCCACTCATCATCCATTCTGTAGGAATGAGAATAGCAATTAAAAAGGAGAGAACAGCAATTGAAGCCGCTAGTGCTTTCAGGGAACGAAGTGGAAACATCAAAGCCTTGCGGTACCATGCTAAATCGTTACCCCAAGATGCAACCAGGTAGAAGTATTTTTCAGATAATGGCAAAAAAAGCAACGGATCTTTGTCACAATCTGCAAGTTCAAACATTGCCGACGGCGCCACCATTTTAAACTTCGACAGCTCAACACCCAGATTCTTTTCCAAGCGTTTTATCTCAAGAACAGCTTCGTATGGATAATTCCCTTTGAAGTGTTGACTATCTAAAAAACGAAGACGGTATTTCACACACAAACGCTCGATTTCTTCGATAGAGAAAACCTTTTCAGGTTCGAGCGTCGCCATTGAAAATTCAGCATTTTCAGCACCATCCGAATCCAAATTTGCTAAAATCCGTCGTTCATTGCAGTACGCATCATTTAACCAATGGAACACTTCTGAAACAGCAACATTCGCCGCTTCAGATTCCGACAGTCCGCGTTCCCTTTTTAGCTTATCGTAGAGATTCACATTTCTGAACATTACAGTTGATTTTTAATTTCAACAACCAAAGAAGAAAATTGTTGAGATTAAATTAATCAAAACACCCTTTCAAAAGTGTTAACGTCTAATTGAATCTCGATTATCACTTACAGATTGCACCTTTTGAACTAAATTGCAGCCCCCAACGAAATGAACGATGGAGACAATCGCACCATACATCCCAAAGAATAAAATCCGCATAGTTACTGCAGCGTCCCTTTTTGATGGACACGATGCAGCCATTAACGTAATGCGTCGAATCATACAAAGTTCAGGCTGTGAAGTCATACACCTCGGACATGACCGCAGCGTTGAAGAAGTTGTAGACACTGCCATCCAAGAAGATGCACAGGCCATAGCCATGACCTCTTATCAAGGCGGACATATAGAGTACTTCAAGTACATGTATGACCTTTTGAAAGAGCGAGGAGCCTCGCACATAAAAATCTTTGGTGGTGGTGGCGGCACCATTTTACCATCTGAGATTGCCGAATTGCAGGCATACGGTATAACACGTCTTTATCACCCAGATGACGGGAGAGCAATGGGATTGCAAGGCATGATCAACGACCTCGTTGAAAAGTGTGATTTCCCAACCGGATTGAACCTGAATGGAGAAGTTGCTGCTTTGAGTGCTGACAATCCAAAAGCCATTGCCCGATTGATCAGTGCGATGGAGAACAATCCAGATGAGAATCGTTCATTGATTGCTGACCTAGAGAAGCAAGCCGCACACAAGCACATTCCAATTCTAGGAATTACGGGTACAGGTGGAGCTGGAAAATCGAGCATGGTAGATGAGTTGGTGCGGAGGTTTTTGATTGACTTCGAAGACAAGCACATCGCCATTGTTTCAGTTGACCCATCGAAGAAAAAAACTGGTGGAGCGTTGCTTGGCGACCGCATCCGAATGAACTCCATTCGCAATCCACGTGTATACATGCGTTCATTGGCGACGAGACAAAGCAATTTGGCTTTGTCGAAATACGTAGCTGAAGCGCTGACCATATTAAAAGCAGCGGGTTTCGACCTGATCATACTTGAGACCTCTGGCATTGGTCAAAGTGATACCGAGATCATGGATCACAGCGATGTCGCATTGTACATCATGACACCTGAATTTGGTGCTGCAACGCAACTCGAAAAAATCGACATGCTCGATTTTGCAGATGTTGTGGCCATCAACAAATTCGACAAACGCGGAGCACTCGATGCCCTTCGCGACGTAAAAAAACAATACAAGCGAAACCACCAATTGTGGGATGCTGATGACGCAACCTTGCCCGTTTTCGGAACCATTGCATCGCAATTTAACGATCCAGGAACCAATAAACTCTATCGTTGTCTGATAGATACCATTGGTGCAAAAACAGGCATTGACTTAGGTTCTCATTTCGAAACAGGGTCTGGCGAATCAGAAAAGATCTTCATCATTCCACCGCATCGCACCCGTTATCTCAGCGAAATATCTGAAAACAATAGAAGTTATGATCGGTGGGTAGATGCACAATGTTTGGTTGCTGATCAATTGCATGCGCTGAAGACATCTATGCAGAGCATTGGTGCATCGAAAATGGACGATCGCGATCGATTGGTAAAAGGATTGGAAGAGCGCTATCAGCAGCTTCTGCTTGACTTCGACCCACGAAACCTGAATATGTTAGACGCTTGGGATAGTTTGGTCGCAAAATATGCAGGTCCTGAGTACATCTTTAAAGTGCGCGACAAAGAAATCAGAATCGCGACACATACTACTTCGTTATCGAACAAGCAGATACCGAAAGTGGCACTGCCGAAGTACAAAGGATGGGGTGATTTGTTGCGTTGGATGTTACAAGAGAACGTGCCAGGGGAATTCCCTTACACTGCCGGAATCTATCCGTTTAAAAGAGAAGGCGAAGACCCAACCCGCATGTTCGCAGGGGAAGGTGGACCTGAGCGCACCAACAAACGCTTTCACTACGTTTCATTGGGGCTGCCAGCCAAACGATTATCAACTGCATTTGACAGTGTTACATTGTACGGTAATGATCCGGGCTTGCGACCTGACATCTATGGTAAAATCGGAAACAGTGGCGTATCAATATGTTGCTTAGACGACGCCAAGAAACTATACAGCGGCTTCGACCTCGCGAATGCCATGACCAGCGTCTCGATGACTATCAATGGTCCGGCGCCAATGCTATTGGGATATTTCCTAAATGCTGCCATCGACCAACAATGCGAAAAGTACATACGAGAAAACGGGTTGGAGCAGGAAGTAGAGGCGGTGCTGCGCAAAAAATGGGATGATCGCGGCTTTGATCGTCCGAAATACCAAGGCGATTTACCAGAAGGAAACAACGGACTAGGTTTGTTGCTCTTGGGTGCTACAGGAGATGAAGTGCTGCCTCAAGACGTATATCTAAAGATCAAAAACGAAACATTGAGTGTTGTCCGCGGAACAGTTCAAGCCGACATCCTAAAAGAAGACCAAGCGCAGAACACCTGTATTTTCAGCACTGAATTTGCGTTGCGACTGATGGGCGACGTGCAAGAGTATTTCATTACACAGAACATCCGTAATTTCTACTCTGTCTCCATTTCTGGCTATCACATTGCTGAAGCTGGTGCGAACCCAATTACGCAGCTGGCATTTACACTTGCGAATGGATTTACTTACGTCGAGTATTACCTCTCACGAGGGATGGACATCAACAAATTTGGTCCAAACTTATCGTTCTTTTTCTCCAATGGTGTCGATCCAGAATATGCAGTAATTGGAAGAGTTGCACGCCGGATTTGGGCAAAGGCGATGAAGCAAAAATATGATGCTGACCCAAGGGCCCAGATGTTGAAGTATCACATTCAGACATCTGGAAGATCGCTACATGCGCAAGAGATCGACTTTAACGATATACGCACCACATTGCAGGCATTGTATGCCATATACGACAACTGCAACTCACTGCACACCAATGCCTACGATGAAGCCATCACCACCCCTACTGAAGAATCGGTGCGGAGAGCAATGGCGATACAATTGATCATCAACAAAGAATTGGGATTGGCAAAAAATGAAAATCCACTTCAAGGGTCATTCATCATCGAAGAGCTGACCGATCTTGTTGAGGAGGCAGTGCTTTTAGAATTCGATCGTATTACCGAGCGTGGTGGTGTTTTGGGTGCTATGGAAACCATGTACCAGCGCAATCAGATTCAAGAAGAGAGCATGCACTATGAAATGCTCAAGCACACAGGAGAATATCCGATTATTGGAGTCAACACTTTCTTGAACAAGAAAGGTTCACCTACCGTTATTCCGAGTGAAGTTATTCGAGCTACTAGCGAAGAGAAGGAATATCAGATCAGTATGCTGAAGAATCTGAACAAAGCCATGGAAGCAAAAGTTACCGAAAACTTAAAGGCTATTCGCAAAGCATCCATTGCCAATGAGAACGTCTTCGCTACATTGATGGAAGCTTGCAAATACTGTTCATTGGGTCAGATTACGAATGCCATGTTTGAGGTTGGCGGACAATATCGCAGGAACATGTAAACTCGGCTTTCACGCCGGATGTTGGAGTTTTATCATGCATTGATGTTACCAGTGAAACCGTCTTGAAATGACGTTCAAGGTAACACCTGCAATGACAAAAATGATTCCTATGATACTGAACAGACTCATTTCTTCATTGAACCAAAAGGTTCCGATGAAAAGCGCCAGGATTGCACCGATGTATTTAAACGGAGTAACCACCGACACATCCGCCCGATGAAGGGCGAATGAAAGAGCTATTTGGGCGATAACAGATAAAAGCCCAATCAGTATACCGAACGTCCATTCCAAAGATGACATCGGCACCCAATCTATAGCCGAGTATGTGCCCATAATGGGAGTCGCCAGCAAGTGAAACCACATCACAATAGCTACGGGATGATCAGTTTCTTTGCACTTAATTGTCGCGAAATAGGAGATTGCAGCGAAAAAAGACGAGAGGACACCGATACCCAGAAAGCCGAGAGAAATTCGAGTATCGAATCCCTTTACCATCAGCACCCCTGCAATTGCCATAGAAAGGAACAGCCATTGTATCGGACGGACACGTTCTCGCAGGAAAAATATCGCAAGCAGCATCGTGAAAACTGGCGAAAGGTATTGAATTACTGTTGCGCTCGCTAGCGGGATATTCTGCACAGTGTAGAAGAACAACGTCAGTGCAATCATACCAAAGAAACCCCTGATAAAAAGCCATTTCTTATTGTTTCCGAAAAACGGAAATCCCTTTTTTATTACGAACGACGCGCAAAGAATCAGCGATACAAGCGAACGCATGAACACGATCTGCGAAGTCGGCAAATAGTCAATCGTCTTTACGAAAACGTTCGCTGCGGTGAATAAGAAAACAGATATCAGGACAAGCCCTATGGCACCAATTCGCATGATGCAAAAGTAGCTAATCTGGTACTCGTAAAATTGCTTTTAACGGAATACAACAATGTGTCCTGAGAACTCTTCAGGAGACGCGCTGTGAATAGGTTTCACCGATAGACGATAGAGATAAATCTCATCTTCAACGTAGTAATCACCTTTGTTCACTTCACCAAGCCAAGCTTCAGTTGGATCATTCGATCTAAACACGACTTCTCCCCATCTGTTGAAGATAAGCAGCTCGTACATATCGACATCGAAAGCCCTACCAACAGGAAGGAACACATCATTTCTACCATCGTTATTTGGTGTAAACGAGTTCGGAATGAACATCGTAAACGGTTCTTCAACGAAGTATGCAATGATTGTATCGCTCGACTGAATATTGAAAGACACAGCAGCATCCTTCGGATTTGGAAGCGCTACGTGGTTTTGTGCCTCCCAGCGATCGAAATACCAGAAAGTTTCAGGTGAAGCAATAAATGGCAGTGGCTCACCAGCCGCCAACTCACCGGCCCATTCGTCGTTAACGATGAACATATCGTTAACAAGAGCAGCACCTGCAATGGCTGGTTCAACTTTCACAACAACTGAAAAGTGCGGGATGACGTCATAAACTGCTATAATTGAATCAGCAGATGATAGGAATATGCTCATGTTTGTGGCAAATTCATCTGGCGAAATCACGTGGTTATCAACTTCCCAATGAGAGAAAACACTCCATTCATCTACAGGGAACGTATTGAAGAATACGTCTACTCCTCCTCCTACTTCACCTTGCCAAGGGTAAGATGATAGATCGGTGCCATTCATTTGAATATAACCAGCACCTGCAGGCTCTACATCTACGAATATCTCATAGTGTTCAAGCTCATTGAAGAATGCAATGATGGTATCGGTCAAGAAAATAGACGTTGTAGCATCTGGTGTAAACTCATCCGGTGTGATGGTAGCATTGATGGTTTCCCAGTGATCAAAGACATACCAAATAGTTGCTGGAGATGCCACCAAACCGTGCGCTCCCACATCAATCAATTGTGTGTTCGGGTATGGCGCCATGATGTTGCCATCGAGCAAGATATCACCGGCACCGGCAGGAACGACATCAAACATTACCGCTTGAGGATCGAAGTTGTTGACGAAGTAGGCGATGATATATGTATCTTCAGTCAGTTCAATCTCGATGTTTGGGTTAGATGAATCGGCTATTACAACGCCACCTGAGACAACCTCCCAATAGAGGAATGCTCCCATTCCAAGGTCATCTGCTTCGAGCTCAATCGGCAAGCCCGCAAAATACGTTCCTGAGAAAGGAGACTCATCGATACCGAACTGGTATGTTTCGAGTTGCACCGCTCCTATTCCAACGATTTCAATCGTCAGGTTAACGGCAGTAACATCATAACAATCTTCAAGACCAGTAAAAATAATCTCTTCACATCGTTCATCGATAAAATCGCGCAATTGTTGCACGCGACCTTCCCATTCAGCAACTGTACCACCCCAACGAGCGATCTGGCGAGGCATTTCTGGTTCAATGACAGTGATCATGCTATCGAGAAGATAGTTCATGTAATCGCAATTCAGATAAGTATTGCTCAAATCTGCCCAGCGGTTGATATAGTCAGCAAAAAACTCATCATTGCCCATTAGCGCATTCAGCACTGGTACGTGACCCTGTCCGCCTGTATTACCTAGGTTATCAGGCGCACACGGATCTGCATCAGGACCTGTATTCGGAACACCTGTATAGTTAAAGTACCCATCAAAGGTAGCATCCATATCCCACAATGCATATCTCCAACGCTTCGCATCACCATCTGGGTGACGACCACGCCACCATGCTGTATTCCAATTCAACCAGTCGGTAGAAACAATAGCGCTGTTGAGAATGAAATAGTCAATAAGACTATTGGTGTTATAAACAGATGTTACATAATCATAGTTCGCTGGATCGGTCATGTCGTTGGTAGTGATGAAGTTCACTAGGGTATTCCAATCGGCATTGCTTCCATACTCGTTCCAAGTACCACCCCAAGTCTTGATAAAGTCGACAAAGTTTCTTGGTTGGTCGTAATATTTTTCAGTAAAATCGAGGTCATCTACTTTTTCGCGGTAGTCATAAACACCCCAGTATTGTCCGTTGATATACACAATCGCCGTTTCGCTTGTCCGCTCATCAAGGTGCAAATCTGCCTTGTGAGACAATGTGTGCACGTATGAATCACGGATATGAGCCCCTGGTCGGAAAGGGTAATTATCATTCGCTGCGGCTTTAAATATCAAACGTTGGAATTTATTTCTGTCTTTCACGTGAAATAGCTGTGCATCGAGGGCATAATCATGCCCCATTTCGTCGCGAGTGATGTAGTCGAATCCACGTTGGCCATAAGCATTGGAGTCGTTACCATGCTCATTTGAATCGCCATGAGATTCAACCCAAAAAGACCCATCAGAATGGAAAAATTCGAGGGTTGTGAGCTCATCTCCTCCCCACGCTCCATCACTCAATGTATTTCCACAAATAGAGACAACTGGAACTGTGTGATTGTCGGCACCAAAAAAGTATGTGTTTGTTTCAGCACGACTTGGCAAGACATTCGGATCTGAGCTATAAGCTACCACTCTCAGAACTGTTGTCGTTGAAATGTTAATTGGTCCGGCATAAAGTGTCGAAGCATTGCTCGGTTCATTACCGTTCAAAGTATAGTACAACGTTGTTCCTGGGTCAGAAGTGCATGTTACAGTGATTGGAGCCCCATAGTAACCTGCTTGCACGTCGATGGTTGGTTTGGAAGCATATTCTACACCTGTGGGGCCGCCATTGGATGCACCTGGTGTTGGGTTTGTAAAAATAACCCAGTTGTTACTTCCATCGGTATCACGCCCGTATGAATGGTTCGTAGAATTGATCGGAATATCGGTACCAAACGTAAAGGAAGAAAGGACATTCATGCCCGGATCGGAGAACAAGAACGACTCCCCTTGCGTTTGATTCACTTTAAAGTTCGTATTCAGAAAACCCCACATATTCGGGGTTGCTTCGAAAAGACCTGTGCAGATGATGGTGAGGTATCCATTTGCAGGCACTGTTGTTCCCGCAGGTATTTCGAATTTTCCAGGATCCGCAACTTGATCACTCAAAAAATAACCTCCAATATTGATAGCTCCTCCTGTTGGGTTATATAGCTCAACCCAATCCTCGTAGTCGCCGAATCCACTGGCATCCCAGTCGTTGTAGTTGGCAGCAGAAAATTCGTTGAGAACGACCTGAGCATTTAGTTCAAAAGAAACTAAGGCCAGGAAGTAAAAAAATATTGGTTTCAAAATATTCATCTCCTTCGGTTCTTGTTGTATCATGACGCTGTGAAACGTCATTTGGTTGCAGGGTGCCTAAAATTAATCAATTCACTGCTTAAAATGTTCTGAATAACAGATAAATTAACCAACAAAATAGGATAGCTGAAATACAAAAACGAAGGTAAAAACCCTAATCAGTTGTAATTTTTAATCAGATTTGGTATAAACACATTTACATTCCTATTTTTGTCGAAAACTTAGGAAAATGTCACACGAGCACAAAGAAGCAGAACAAAACGAAATTGGCGGACCAGTAGTATTGGCTTTGTTCATCTTGTCACTCATAGTAACCATCATTTACTTTTTGGGTTAATCACCCATTTTCTTTTCTTAGAAACTCTGTGATTCTGTAAAGCTTCACTGTATCGTTGACGAATGTTTTCGACAAGTGATAGGGTGCCATTACTGTTTTGAGTACAGACGTGTATTGGTTTTTCATTTGGTTGTTTTGAATCACCTTTAATGTGGGAACCTGAATCCAAATGAGTGGTTTTCGAGTATTTGTTTGATAAATCAAGAAAGCTTCTTCGGCTTGAGCCAAAGGCATATCCGACACAACCACATCTGGTTTTTCTGTATTTACTTCTTCGAACACCTCACTATAATTCTCATCCACGCATTGCGTGAACATCATGCGCCTATGCCCCCATGTGGTGGTAGCTATTTCCATTCTCAACGCATGCGGCTCATCTTGCGAAATGAAAAACAGCGAATTTTGGTTGTCGTTTGAAAGTCTGACTACATTTCGAATCAGTTTCCAATAATCGAGAGGGTTTACATTCAAAACATATTTGAGAGGATTGTTTGGCGTATCTGAATTTGTTAAAACAGAAGACGTCAAAATATCAATTCGATCTCGCGTTATTGCTGATTGGTAGCCACCTTTAACCTTGTCCAACATACCATCGCCCGTATGGAATTGAAGAAACAGAGATTGCTCTGAATCCATTCTATCTTCAATTTCTAAGAGAAGCTCAGGCATTAAAAATGTGCACCATTTCATATTACAAGATTGCATAGGGTTGAATTATTGATGTGACTGCAAGATTAGTTCGACAAAGAAGCATTGACTGTAATCACCCAACTTCTCAACTTGTAAGAATTATCTGAAGTCTTGAATTTCTGACGCAACATTTTATTAAATGTCACGTATAAATCAAGGTAGCCTTGTAAAACGTGTTCAAGCGCTTAAGAAATCCAATGAAGCAGATACCCAGCACAAAGAACTCACCCATTATTTTATGGCTAAGTGGCCGAGAGGTAGAACTTGCTTTTGGAGAGCATGTCATTCAATTTGCCATTCGCAAAGAAATGACGGATAGCAGCAGTTACATGCAGAATGGCTTGTATTCACTGCTTGCTGTTCAAGCGTACAATTTGCTCACACAAACAGAAGACAACTTCTTCCAGAGTATTTCTTGTGAAATTTTCTCTCGACCAAAATTGGGTTCGCTTCTGAACGTATCGGTAAAATGTTCTGCTACCGGAGAATGTGACGTTAAGTTCTTCGACGCAGAGGGAAAATATATGGCGCTCGTTGGATTATCAATGGGCGATCTCTAATTTCTCAGTCTCAGGCTTTTCTTGTCCTTGCCCCTTTACCAAAGTCATCTCTTTCACAAGATGTCCGGCTTGACAATAAACATCAACAACCCACAACACATAGCGGATATCTACCATGATATTCCGGCATCGATCAGCATCGAAGAGGATATCGCTCATGGTGCTTTCCCAGCTGCGATCAAAGTTCAAACCGATTAGTTCGCCTTTCGCATGTAGCGCCGGTGATCCTGAATTGCCCCCTGTTGTGTGATTGCTGCCTGTGAAGCAGACATGCAGTTCTCCATCTTCGTCGGCGTAAGGCCCGTAGATTCCTTTCTCCAAAAAAGCAGCCATATTTGGCGGCAAATCGTAGTCTGGGTTACCAGTACGGTGCTTTTGGAGTATCCCTTTTGCGGTTGTACAAAAGTTGTATTGCATGCCATCATTTGGCGAGCTACCTTCTGCTTTTCCGTAGGTCAGACGTAAGGTGCTATTCGCGTCATACCAATAAGTTTTGTTCGGGAAGGTCTCCATCAATCCGCGTACATATACCATCATGACTTGATCTATCTGTCCGTTTAATTCGTTGTACGTTGGTCGTACTTTCTCAGAGTATCCATTCACCAAGCCACTCGCAATTTTAAAAGCTGGGTCTTTCGCCAATTTCGCGAATGCCTTCTGAGACGGTTTGGCTAGCAAGGTGTTGAGCATTGCTTGGCTGGTGAAGGCCGACTTCCCATACACCATAGCCGTAAGTTTCGACATGTTACCCTTCGATTTGCTATTCAATGCTTTAAACTCAGCATCGATGAATTTCTCGGGCATGTACTTGAAAAAAAGCGGCGTCATCTCAGTGAAAAGTTTCTTCTCTGTATCCGCATCCAAGTCTTTGAAATACGCCTCTGTAGCCGCTTTCAATGCTGCTACCTTTTCATCTAACTTCCCTTCACTTTGGATCTTAGCGAAGTTGTTGATCAAATCGTCGAAGCCATGTGCGAAGGCTAATATTTCTGGACCATAATAGTAGTACTCTATGAATACATCACGCGCCATTTTGTAATCATGGATGTCGGCATCTAACTTCCGCATGTCCATGATAGCATTGTAATACTCATCTTTTCTACGTACCGACGATAACCCCTCCAAAGAGCGCTCCAATTCAAATTTCTGCTTTATGGCATTGAGCTCTATTAGC
>JANRAA010000115.1:5775-6024 GCA_030728235.1 Flavobacteriales bacterium | reverse complement strand
CATATAAATATATTGCAGGTTGATATATCGCTGGATTGGAAAAACTATTGATTCCAACAGGTAGTTGGCGCCTTTCCAAGGCGGATAGACAAGGTTACTGTTGAGAAATTGTACCAGTCTTTTCGGCCTGCATCCCCGCGCGAAAAACCAGCATTCGAGGTTGTTCCGTCTTCGCCCCGAAGGCTACGATCGGCCAACAAAGCTGAAAGCACTCCGTTTTCTTCTGACAACACAGCAGGAGACACATAC
>JANRAA010000115.1:0-5765 GCA_030728235.1 Flavobacteriales bacterium | reverse complement strand
CACATACTTACCGCTAACATCATCGAGGTAATCGGTGTATGTTTTGCGCATTCCCCATTCAAAACTAACCGCTACAATCGAAAAAAGATTGATTTTCAAACCGGCGCCAAATGGCCAAGAAATGCCGTTCAAAGCATAAAAATCACCACCTTCTGTTGTGCCTTGCCCTTCTGTACCCAATGGCTGCAACTCGTAATATCTGCCTTGATACTGAGCTTGCGGCTTGTGTTTGTAATAGGCTAAGCCAAGAAATAAATAGGGCGAAATGGGATATTTCGGATTTCCGATTTGATAATTGAAAAAGTTTAACTCCGCAGTAACGGCGCCTTCCATGATTTCATTCTTGAAAGACAAATTGCGATTGACCATCCATGGGTCAGAACTTTTTGCATCACTGGTCTGAATCGACCCATACGTGAAAGACCCTTTGATGGTCCATCTGCGCGATAAGTTGCTGCGGTACATCAATCCAGCCGCCAACTTTTTCTCTCCCCCGAAATGCTTGTAAGGGTTGAGGTCTCCAATATAATACGCCGTGCCTCCAACAATGCCAAACTCATGACTTTGTTCGAATTTCTTTTGAGAGAACATCGACAATGGAAGTAACAGAAAGAGGATTAAAAAGCGCATCATTTAAGTGATTTGGCTGCCTTGTTAACGTAGAAACATCAAAAGTGTTGCAAAGATAAATGTTTCAATTAGTTCCTGCGATCAATTCCCCACATCATCTTGTTCCGAATGGTTTGGAAAAAATGCTGATGCTCGAGGTTGAGCAGGGTTATTTTAAATGGGGCATTCGATAAAACAACATCTACCGAACCTGGCAAAGCAAACGATCGTGAATCCAATGTCAATAAATACTCAGACGACCTGCCATCGGCCCGCAACCTCACTTGTTTAGTGTTGGGAAGTACCAGTGGTCGGACATTCAAATTGTGCGGAGCAATTGGAGTCATGATGATATTCTCCGAATCGGGCGTCACAATCGGTCCTCCGCAGCTCAATGAGTACGCCGTTGACCCCGTTGGCGTTGCCACGATCAATCCATCCGCCCAATAAGTATTTATGAACTTGTTCTCCAAGTATGCATGAACAGTCACCATCGAGGCATCGTCTTTCTTGTGAATGGTGACTTCATTAAGTGCAAATGGAAACTCCCCTAAATCAATACCATCGGCATGAATCTGAATCAGACTGCGGTTATCGGCAACTACGCGCCCTTCATTCACAGCTCTCAAAGCTGTCTCAATATCCTCAGTCGAAACGTTGGAAAGAAAACCCAACCTCCCCGTATTGACTCCCAATATCGGTATTCCAGAATCTCGCACCATGGTTACTGTGTCGAGCAAGGTTCCATCGCCACCAATAGATACGAGCAAATCACATCCGATTAGGTCTTGATGGAATTCGAATGTTCTGAAATCAGCAGTTACTGCCGGACGATCTCGAAGGAAATCAAGAAACTTTTTGAAAAAAATGATCTCATGTCCTTGATCAATGAGCACTTTCACCAACTCCCGAATGGATTGGTCAAACTCTTCTGTAAACTGTCGTCCGTAAACTGCAACTTTCATCGCGACGAAGTTAGCACAATTAAGCGATCAGATATTCAGATAACGCATGAGTTCATCATACCTTCTGCGCAGGTCATCTTCGAACGTTGGTGCATCAAAAAATGCTTTGATGACGTAATCGAAACGTTGCAAGGTTTGAACAATGGCTGTTATCTCAGTTTTATTGATCTTGAGCGACACTTGAATCCTCCTGCTGTCGTCGATATTGGTAATCGATGCACTCAGCACTTTGGCATCGTTCTCTTCGACCAAACGAGCTAGCGTAGCCAGTGAATAATCAATATCATTCATTTCGAGAACGATGATGGAGCCTTCGGCGCGAACAGATTGCATTTCTGCGAAATATTCTACCAAACTCTGCAAGCTGATTTCACCTTTGTAAACGCCCTCTCCATCGGCAACAGGAAGCGTTGTTAATTTGAAGTCTGCAAAAATCTCTATCACCTCATACACGTGCTGGTGCGGATGCACACGGTGATCGAGCAAAGGCACATCTTTCAAACGGGTTATGTCGGCATCGAAAGAAAGTAAACCACTCTCTTCTACCAATCCCAAAAGTTTATTGCCATCAAGAACCGCAAGATGCGACACCTTCCAATCTTCCATGTACTGCAATGCCGTGTCTACGGTATCTTCCGCGATCAGCGTTGGAAGGTCTTGCGAAATTATTTTTTCTACGTTCAAATGATCTGATTTTGTGCTCGCCTAAGAAGCGTACTTTTGCTGTAAAAGTAACTTTGTTTAGACGTTATACATTTTTAAGACGTCCAAAGTTCGAACAAGTTGTTCAGGAATGAAAAATAATCGTGTTTCTCTTTCAGTAAACATCAATAAAATTGCCACCATTCGCAACGCACGTGGTGGAAATGTGCCTGATGTATTGCTCGCAGCTCAGCGCATTGAGTCGTTCGGCGCCCAAGGAATTACAGTGCACCCGCGTCCAGATGAACGTCACATCACATACGCGGACGTTTATAACTTGAGCGAAATAGTGACAACTGAATTCAACGTCGAGGGCTATCCTTCGCCAGATTTCTTGAAGATGGTTGAGGATGTAAAACCACACCAAGTAACCCTTGTACCCGATCCGCCAGGCGTGCTTACTAGCAATGCGGGGTGGGACACATTGACACATGCATCGTTCCTGAAAGAGGTTATTGCACAGCTTAAATCAGGAGGCATGCGCACAAGTATTTTCGTCGATACAGATTTGAAGATGATTGATGGTGCTGCCGAAATTGGCGCTGACCGGATTGAACTATACACTGAATCGTACGCTGTAAACTTCCATCACGACAAAGTAGCGGCGGTTCATCCGTTCTCTCTAGCAGCAGCGCATGGCGCTGGATTGGGACTAAAAATCAATGCCGGTCATGATTTAGACTTGGCGAATTTGAAGTTTTTTGCAGAGTCGATTCCTGAGCTGGTAGAAGTGTCAATTGGGCACGCATTGATAAGCGATGCGTTATACTACGGACTTGAAAACACGGTGCAGTTGTATCTGCGCCAGCTAAGTGAAGCATGAAATTAAGTTATAAAGTTCAGGGTGAAGGCAAACCTCTGGTAATTCTTCACGGACTATTCGGTTCTGGCGATAACTGGCAAACCATGGCCAATCGTTTTGCGGCGGATTTTAAAGTGTACCTGGTAGACCAGAGAAATCACGGACATTCACCACACACCGATGAACACTCCTATCGCCTTATGGCGGATGATCTATTGGAATTTTTCGAAGAACATGAGATTAAAGATGCAGCGCTTCTCGGACATTCAATGGGTGGAAAGACGGCCATGTTGTTTGCTTCAGAGAACAGCTATCTTCTTGACAAACTTGTTGTTGCCGACATAGCCCCGAAACCATACCCTCCCCATCACCAGCATATTTTAGCGGCATTGAACAGTGTGGATTTTACAACCATGAACACTCGTAAGCTGGTGGAAGCACAGCTGAGAAACATTCTATCTGATGACGACACCATCTTTTTCATGCTCAAAAACTTGTATTGGAAAAACCCCGGACAGCTCGATTGGCGATTCAATGTTCCTGTGCTTTCAAAAACCATAGCTGATATAACTGGAGATGGCGGACAGCAAATATGTTTGGTCGACACGCTATTTGTCCGCGGAATGAATTCAAATTACATTACTGACGAAGATCAGATTTACCTCGATCATTACTTTCCACACAACCAACTTTCTAGCATTGACGGGGCTGGACACTGGCTTCATGCAGAAGCACCAGATCGATTTTTCGAAATCGTTCATGGATTTTTAACAGGTGCTTAACGGGAAAAAGCAACCTTTTGTCGAAAATTTCGTATTTTTGTGGGTAACTAAACACCAACCTTTTACGAAAAATACAATTTATGATGAATTCGATCGCTCGGTTTGTCCTTTTATCTGCGGTCGCAGTAAGCGTGCTTACAGGCTGTAAGAAAGACAAACCTGAAGACCAGATTACACAAGCTGTGAATCTGGATGCAGAATTGAGAAACGTGTTGGAGAGTGCCTCAAACGGCGAAGGGATGAACTTCTTCATATTACCTGAAAGTCATCAGTACAGCTTGATTCCTCAAGATCCTCTTAACCCTATTAACTCTGCCAAGGTAGAATTAGGGAAATTGCTTTTCCATGAAACTGGAATCGGATTGGCTCCGAAATATGACGACATGGGAACAGCAACGTATTCATGTGCTTCTTGTCACCATGCTCAAGCAGGTTTCCAAGCGAATCTTCGTCAAGGTATTGGTGAAGGTGGAATTGGGTTTGGAATGGCTGGAGAAGGTCGTCAGGCTCACCCAGCATACCCATTAGACAGTCTTGACACTCAGCCAATTCGCACTCCGTCTGCAATGAATGGCGCCTACCAGCAAGTTACCTTGTGGAACGGTCAGTTTGGTGGTGTTGGAATGAACATTGGCACCGAAGGCCAGTGGACCCCGGGCACTCCTAAGTTCAACAACAACTTCGGTCACGAAGGTTTGGAGACACAAGCAATTGCTGGATTGGGTGTTCACCGCTTGGTTGTAAACGAGCAAGTTTGTGCTGAAATCAACATGTACGAAGACCTTTTCGATATCGCATTCCCTACTTGGCCGCAAGCTACGCGTTACACAGTTCGCACTGCCGGAATGGCAATCGCTGCTTATGAGCGTATCATGTTGTCGAACCAAGCTCCTTGGCAAGATTATCTACGCGGCAATTACGCCTCGATGACAGACAGCGAAAAGCGTGGTGCTATTTTATTCTTCAGCAAAGCTGAATGTAACAAATGCCACAACGGCCCTGCTTTGAATGAAATGGCTTTCTATGCTTTAGGGATGAACGATTTGAACGGACCTGGCATTGTAAACGGACCAACTCAAGATTTGGGTCGCGGTGGTTTCACTCAGAACCCAGAAGACAACTTTAAATTCAAAGTACCACAGTTGTACAACTTGAAAGACTCACCGTTCTTCGGTCACGGAGGAAACTTCACAAGCGTTAGAGAAGTTGTAGAATACAAAAATGCTGCTGTTCCGCAGAACTCTATGGTTCCTGCTTCTCAACTCGCAGCTGACTTTCATCCGCTAGGATTGACTGAGAATGAGATTACCGACTTGGTAAACTTCATTGAGAACGCCTTGTATGATGCCAACCTCATGCGTTATGTGCCGGATGCACTTCCTTCAGGAAACTGCTTCCCAAACAATGATGCTATCAGTATCATCGATCAAGGATGTGACTTATAAAATATTGAACTTCTGTTCGCTGAAACGTCCGCCTTGTGCGGACGTTTTTGTTTTAAGAAACGTCGACCAGAATCTGACGGTAAACAGAGAAGATGCGTGACTTAGAAACAAACCCTGCATAGATTCCGTGATCATCAACAACAGGCAGGTTCCAAGCGCCAGACTCATCGAATTTGCGCGCTACTTCTTCCATCCGCTCATTGAGCGATATAACGGCGGGTGGGACATTCATCAACGACGTTACACGCACCTCGTCGTACATTTCGGTGTTGAACATGATCTCGCGAATATCGTCGAGGGTCACCACGCCTACTAATCTTCCATCGGCGTTAACTACAGGAAAGAGATTTCGCTGACTCGATGATACGATCTTAACGAGTTCACGCAACGTTGCTTGCGGACTAACAGGCTTGAAATTTGTTTCGATTTCATTTCGCAGGTTCATCAACGTCAGAACTGT
>JANRAA010000114.1 GCA_030728235.1 Flavobacteriales bacterium | reverse complement strand
TCTATCAGCGAGGGCCAATGAAAGAAGAACTACCTCGAGTGCTGAACCGACGGGCAGCGCAAATCGAGTCAAGCTATTGTACGGGAATACTCCGTAGTCTTTCATAACAAAAATGATGACTCCAATAAGGAAGAACAACCAAGCAATAACGAAATACAATGCTGGTTTGAACCCTCTTCTGTATATCTGAATACTCCCGAAAATCAGAATTAAACTGAACATCGCACAGAAGTTGATCAGGTTAAAACTAAATTGAAAGTACCCCAAAGTTGAGGTAATAAGGGCCACAATATACAGCACCGTATAGCCAATCATTAATTTGAACAGCCATCTAGCATTTTGCTGAACATGTAAAAATTGTCCAGCGAAAATGATTGTTGCCACACCTGAAACTACACCACTGAAGTGAGTAGCCCGCATAGCAAGCCAAGTATTGTTGGGCCAGACAAATTGATTGCCGTAGCCATTTAATACCAGTTGAGTAAGCGCAACAAACAGTATGTATCCGATATAGTAGAGGTAGCTCTGATCTCGCACCGAGACATAAACAAATAGGTTATACAGAAACATAACCATCATTAGTCCTGCATAAAAACTAAAGAAAATGTCGGATGTATTTTGAGCTTTTAGAAGTTCGTATTTATCATTTATTGTGGGCACAACAATAACTTGCTTTCCGCTTTGGATTCGGAGATATGCAAATGAATTTTCTTCAGAAGCCTTTATTTCAAATAGAAATTGCGGAGAGTCGATTTGCCGAGTTGAAAAAGGAAATGCTACCCCAGTGGTATCGCCGTACAGAATGTCTTTATCAATGACCTGATAAAAGAACAATGAATCAATCATCGGAGATTCAATCTGCAGAAAAAGTCCGCCTTCGTTTGATGGCAACTCTATCTTGAGCCAAGTTGCACTTTCTTTAATTCCAAGATTTAAGACATCTCCAAAGTTCTCAACGAAGGTCATGTCGATGACTTGATCAATCGTCAATTCACTCAAGGAATCATCAAGTTGAAATGTAGCGAGCTTTTGGGGAATGTATGTTGCACTAGCTGCCGACGAAACGGCAAATAGCAGAGCTACAATATTGATTTTAAGCAATTTAATCAACATTTATTTCAATATCGAAGTGAATAGTAACCTTTCCTCTGGCTCCGACCACTTCTTGCTTTAATTGGGGGTTTTTCTCTAAAGCTTCTACAGTAGAGAGAAACTCATCGTCCAGATTCTGTCTGCTTTCAGGATGCTTATACAAAGTGAGAGTTGCGATGAAACGATCTGTAGGATATGGGATTTCCCCATTATTAGCCAATTCAGTAAAATGATCCAGCCCAAGTTCCTTCATCCATCTTCTTGTTACGGGAGAAAGGAGTGCCACCATGCGATGAATTTTCAGTTTTTCACAGAGGCTCCATCCGCATTTAACCAGATCTTTGGCGCTTACACCCAAACCTGCGATTTCCACCGAGGTCCACAATGCACAAAACTCTGCAACCCCGTGTTTTGAAAGTTCTTCGAAAACTTCATCTGTTCTATCGTCGTGCAGTCGAAATGTTTGCTGACACGGGAGTGGATTGGCATCGGAGAAGATATGAATACGAGCTCCACCATAGATTTTTTCACCACCTGGTGAGGTTATCATCAGCACATAAACATTTGGATCTTCAGCCCATGAAGCTCCCATGGTAGAGACCTTCTTTATTCCATGATTTTTAAGCACCGAGGCATGGCCTTCGGCAAATTTCATAGACTTGTTCACGTCGTCAATTGCTCGGAAAGCAATTATCCTCAACGATCTTATCTGAGCGACTGTTCGCGCTGCAGTATCTTTATTAACCCAAGTTGAACTCACCGATATCTAGATATTTTCGTCCGTACAATTTTTCGTCACCTAACAAAATCAACCGTGAAACTGAAGCAACTACACCAGCTCCCATCGTCACTTCGGAGCCCAATTGAGGCCAACGCGAGATCGATTTTCCAATTTCTGTAAATGACAATTTCATGCGAGAGCTTAGTTCATCTACAGCGATAAATTTCGCTGTAATATCTGGCGTCCAGCTATCTGCTCCCAATAAGTTCTCAACTTCGCTATCTGTAAATCGTCCGTGAAGCAATTCCAACGCAGGATTCAGGTCAAACCTTTCGATATCCAAAACTCCATTGTCTGATGTTTCCATCACTACAGGTATGCCCCGCTTTTTTGCATGCATTCGGGATCGCAGTTTCATACCTATGCTATCGCACAATTCAACAAGGAGATCAATTCGACCGCCGTCATCAAAAAACTGATCAATATTATCTTCCGTGATACCACAATCAAAAACCCTTACTTTAATATACGGGTCGATCTCGGCTATTTCGCGAGCTACAATCGTGGTTTTCGGAAGACCCAGATTGAGTACGCTCGAGCGAATTCTGTTCAAATTGGATAGATCAAGCGTATCCATATCAGCGATTCTCAATTCGCCAGCGCCACGTTCAAGGGCAATCGCAAGTGCGGCACCGGAGCCTACTGACATACCGATGATTCCGACAATTTTTGATCGTAGCACCTTTTGTTCATCACTCGTGATTTTGAGCATGTTGCGATTGGTGCGCACTTCGATAAACGCCTCTTCATCTAAAAGATGAATGACTGTATTTCGCCATGGGTAATAAACCCAGACACCATAATCATGCAATTGCGAGCCGTTCAATTCCCGTTGGATTCCTAATTCCAACTCTTCAGAAGAAGGTCGCCCCATCTTCTCAGGAAATCTCAGAGCAACCAATTCACTGAGTTGATGATATATTTCATCAACTAGCGAAGGCTCCTTTTCTGCTAGCAAGCGGTCAAACGCTTGTTTATCATCTACCTGTTTCAAATTGAAAAAGACAGGCTGAATTAAATTTTTTAAAATAGTCGATTGGTTGGCTAATTCTGCCATTCCTTAGGGATTTCCGGTTAGTTTTCGTTCGCAATGGTAGACAAAAGAACTTTTATTTGCACGATTACAAAAAATCTTTCATCACCGATAATGTACGAAACCTTTGGATATGTCGAACGTATTAAGGTTATGGAAATGAGCAATCTTAAAATATTAATACCACAAGAGACTGTAAATCAACACCTTGATTTACCCGGTGTGGTTGAAAAAATAACATACTCCGAATCGAGTGTCATTTGGTCTCATGCAGAGAAAAAAGATTTCTGTACGTGGGTTGTATCGATGTCGTTCATACAAAATGGCAATCATGCACTCATTCCTGCTATTCGCGCCATTCATGAGCAGATGGTTGTTTGTTTAATACAAGATGTTGAAGACGTGCAATTGCTTATAGACATCGTCAATCAATGCGGGGCGATTCGCATTTGTCGACAAGACGAAATTTCCAAAAATGTGAATGCTGCAATAGCCGACAGCATAATTGTGGCCATGGAAAACGAGAAAAAAGACAAACTAATAGCGGCGCTAACCCTTGAAAATGAGCAATATGAATTTATGCTTCGCCATAGCTTATTGTCATAAACAATAATTCTCTTTGGTATTACGCGACTAAGAATTAACTTTTAGCCTTGATTAAGAGTAGTTCGAAGTGCAATGGCTGAATCAGATTGGTTTTCTTGGACAGTAGATCTCCAGAAAAAAGAATTTATTCATCTCCGGTATACAGAAAATTTGCGTCCATTGTTCGAAACGACAATGGACATTCCTGTATGGTGGAATGAGGCGGTAGGAATAGATCGTGTAAAGCATGCTGTTGGGCATACCTTCAAGATAATCGGGAGCAGCTCTGTTTTTTCGGATGCGAACTTGGTAACGAAAGGGATCATTCTCAATACCGACCCCTTGATTGTTTCTGGATCTACCAAAAAACATGACCTCGTGCCTTTTGACATCACTTTTGATCAATTGGCGCAAGCGATAGAAAATTACAATTCTGATTCCAACGGCAATATAACACACTTGCTGAAGGCCCCCATCAATCGCATACGTGGATTAACTGGGATTCTGATTCAGGAATTAAAGATCAGCGACAACGATGCAGTATTGTTGGAATATCTGAAAGACAGTGCCAATAGGCTTAGTTCGATTTTCAGTCATGTATTGAGTGGCGCCCAATTATCACCTACTGGCAACAGCACGAGCATTGGTTCTGTTTTGCATGAGGCAAACCGCTTGTTGCAGCAGGTATTTGATTTGAAAGGATTCAAATATTCGGAAGAAACTGAATCGACAGAAATTTCGACAGAGGTAGGTAAAATGTTGCACGAGGTTTCAATTCGGATTATGCTGCACAACGCATTTTCGAAAATCACACCAACTGTAACCTGGAAGCAAATAGATGAGGCAATTGGAATTGTGTCGTTCGAATTTGAAAACTATTCACCGCATGAAGAAATTGACTTCATGAGTGTTACTGGAATCGCACCACCACCCAATTCTGTAAAAGTTTTACCGGGAAGCCTTGTCATTCATGAGATTCGCGACGACATAACAGAATACAAAATCATCTTAAATCTCAGTTAATAGAGAAAAGATCACCGCTTCTCATTATTCGGTACTGTTCTGACAGCATGCTGATATAGTTTCGAAAAGTGTCCATTGCTTTCATGGTTTCATCAGACACCTCTTGTTTTTTCAGGCGCAGCATCATCAAACCATAAAGCGCTGTGAGGCATGCTTCTACAGGGTTCATTGTTTTGTTGCCCGACATCTCTAAGAAATCGCGGAGGTTCAGTTCGGCTGAATTCCACACCTTCGCGAATTGATCATGATGGAGGATATTTAGCAGTGTGTGATGGAGATAGTTGAGTTCAATCAGAATTTCATTTACCTCTTCAACATGACCTTTTTGCTGCACACCACTTGATTGCATGGCGCGAATTAAAGTTCCGAACCAATTCATTTCATTGTCGAGCGCATCGGCATCAATTTCATTTGAAAGAAAAGTACGAATAACAGACAGGTCGAAGTTTGCGGCTCTAACCAAGTCTTCCATTTGCCAAAGAAAGAGCAAATACTCGGCAATATTCTCCTTCTTTTTTTTCTCAGCGATTGTCATTTTGCCCCTTCATTTCCCATTTTTTCGATGGCATACTCCGTGTTGAGTCCATCGATTACTGCGCTTGTTATATCAAAAGGTTGCGATCCGTAAAGGATGCCTTCTCCCGAAATGCCCCAATTGAGGATAATATCGATACTATTTTCAGCTGCAAACTTCTTCAAGAAAGCATCGAGGCGTTCAACGATTTGAACTTGAATCACCTGTTCTTGTTGCATCAGACGATTTTGCTCAGCCGTTTCAGCTTGTTGAAGTTCATATTGAAGCTCCATGATTCTGTTCTGCGCAATTTGCATTTCCTCTTCTGATGCTTGTCCGCTTTGAGCGTACTGAACAAGCTCTTGGTATTCCTTTTCAGCGCCGGTAAGTCGCGATTTAAGTCGGCCTTCGCTTATTTTACTCGAGCTAATCAACTCTTGTTGTTTATCGATAATGAACTGATAGCTTTGATTGATGCTATCACCTTTTACGAAAGCGATACGCGGTGACGACCCTGTTGAGTCGGCGTTCATAAAAGTAGCGGTGTTGGACAGAGAGCCAATGCCTTCGAGCGAAGCGTTATCATTGTTTCCTCTTGTGAAAAACAGCACTCCACAAAGCACGATGGCTAGAATGCTGATAGCTAAAGAAATTTTTTGCATCATTTGCTGGTGTTTTGGTAGGCTTGCCAAGCTTCAGAAAAATCAGTTCTCATTTCGATAAATCGTTTTAGCACCTGCGTGCAGAAAGCAGGGGTAACGAGAGATTTAACATCAGACAAGCCAACAGATTCGAGTTGACCAATTTTATACGTTTGTTCAAACGTTCCCACTTCAAATTTAATGAGGTACTTTTCATTCCACTTAAAAACAGTGATTTTCATTACTTCGTGAGGAATTTCGGCAACAACTCGCATAATTGAAATTTCGGCAAAGATAGTAACTCTGAAAATGAAAACGGCGCATGAATAAAAACCCGTTCTACCATCGGGAAATTGCAAATTTAGCATGGATTATTGGCAGCAGTTCG
>JANRAA010000113.1 GCA_030728235.1 Flavobacteriales bacterium | reverse complement strand
CCCCTCAAAAACCTTCTTTAATCGATCTCCAATTTCATCTCTCACATCTTCAGGCAAACGGTTCAAATAACTGGTACCTACAAGCGCCTCACTGCTTAATTTGTAGCGAAAAAGTTCTTGTCCCTCGGCGAACACGTAATTCAAATCGCGGTCGAAAACGTTGATGGTACCGTTCGGGAAATTCCGTGAAATGGTGCGGTAAAGCAGCTGACTCTCTTTGAGTTTTTCGGTGCGCTCCTCGACCATGCTTTCCAGCGATTGATTGAGCTTACCGAGCTTTTCTTTCGCCTCTTTTCGTTCAGTAATATCGGTAACCAAAGCCACGATCAGCGTCTCTTCATTATGCTTCAGATGGTTCAAGCTTATTTCTACAGGAAACTCTGATGCGTCTTTTCGAACAGCGCAAAGATCAAGATCTCCGCCCATTGAGCGCTTACGCGGAGCTTTGTTGTATTCAGTTCGCTCTCCCACGTGCTTGTGCCGCAAATTCATGGGGATCAAGACTTCAACAGGTTGGCCGATTAATTCATCAGATGCATAGCCAAACATCTCCTCGAGGCGGTGGTTGGCTACCAATATCTGTCCAGATTTATTGGCTACCAACAGTCCTTCAGATGCCGAATCAAACAACAGTCGTCCCGCACCATCCTTCAGAATTTCCATAAGCATATCCTGTTTCACGTGGTAGAAATGTATCTGCAAAGGTGCACATTTCAAATTAAACAACAGACCCTGAATACGCGTCGATATAAATCGAAAACCCAGCATCAACATCCACGCTGCCAGCGTGCAAAAAAATGATGATAAAAAGCAGAATCTTACCTCCTTGAAACCTATATATACGCGGGAGAAATTAGTACCTTAGCCGCTTCAAAAATTTTCCCAATGAAGATTTCATACGCTTGGCTAAAAGAGCTGTTTAACCACGGTTTGACGCCAGAACATACAGGTAAAATACTCACTGCAACAGGTTTAGAAGTTGAAGGTGTGGAGTTGGTTGAGGCAGTGCCTGGTGGAATGAACGGACTGGTAGTAGGAGAAGTAGTGACCCGCGAAAAGCACCCAAATGCTGATCGATTGAGCGTTACAACAGTGAATATTGGTGGCGATGAATTGTTGCCGATTGTGTGTGGTGCAGCGAATGTAGCAGCCGGACAAAAAGTAATAGTTGCTACCGTTGGGGCGATGCTGTACCCTACATCTGGTGAGCCTTTTCAAATCAAAAAGGGTAAAATTCGCGGTGAAGATTCTCATGGGATGATTTGTGCTGAAGATGAAATCGGACTGGGGACCTCTCACGATGGCATTATGGTATTGGACCCTTCAGCGAAGCCAGGGACGCCACTTGCGGATTATTTCAACGTCGAAAGCGATTACTGCTTGGAGATTGGACTGACACCTAACCGCACAGATGCAATGTCGCATCTTGGAGTAGCCCGCGATTTACGTGCTGCAATGATGCACAGCGAAGCGGAGTCTTTCGACACCATTGCTGATTTGAAAATGCCCGATGTTTCTGCTTTTAAAGCCGCAACAAATCAAGGCACAGCCATTGCCGTTGATGCTCCCGACGCTTGCATTCGCTACATGGGAATAAATGTGACGGGTGTTGCTGTGGCTGAATCGCCAGATTGGTTGAAACAACGTCTGCGCTGTATTGGCGTGAAGCCCATTAACAATATTGTAGACATCACAAACTACGTTTTGCATGAAGTAGGGCAGCCCTTGCATGCTTTCGACGCTTCAAAAATTGGCGGTAACAAGGTGGTTGTCAGAAAGGCGAAAGAAGGCGAGAAATTTACCACCCTTGATGGCATTGAACGCGCATTAGACAGTAGCGATTTGATGATTTGTGATGAGCACAAACCAATGTGTATTGCTGGGGTTTTCGGCGGACAACACAGCGGAATCTCAGATCAAACAACAGATGTTTTCATTGAAAGCGCCGTCTTCGACCCAGTATTTGTCCGCAAAACAGCTCGTCGCCATTTACTGCACACCGATGCTTCATACCGTTTTGAGCGCGGCGTAGACCCTACCTTAACACCGTATGCACTCGAACGCGCAGCTTTGATGATGGTTGAAATAGCTGGTGGAACGATATCTTCTTCGGTAACTGACCTGTATCCTACTCCGCTGGAAAAAGCGCGCATTGAGGTCGGTATGAAATCGCTGAACACCTTTATTGGTAAGACCTTCGAAGCAAGCAAAGTAGAAGCAGTTTTGAAATCACTCGATTTTGCAGTTGTTTCTAGCAGCGCAGATCAACTGGTGGTAGATGCGCCATTGTACCGTCGTGATGTTACTAGACAAGCCGACGTGGCCGAAGAGCTATTGCGCATTGTTGGGTACGACAGCATTGAAATACCTACTCAGGTGCATGCTTCGATGTCGTACCGCCAGCGCCCAGACGCTGAACATGAAATGCAGCGCGTGGCCGACATGCTCGTGGCCCGTGGATACACCGAGTCGATGTCGAACTCGCTCACCAAATCGCAATACAACACCCTCATCGATAGGGAAGACTTGAGCGAAAAAACGGCTGTAAAGATCAAGAACCCACTAAGTGGTGACCTGGGACAGCTTCGTCAGACATTGCTTTACCAAGCATTGGAGATGGTTGAGCGGAACATGAATCAGCGCAATAGCGACATACGATCTTTTGAATTCGGAAGGATTTACCACGAAGAAGAAGGAAAAATAGTGGAGCGTGGAAGATTGGCATTATGGACATGTGGATTTGACGGACCAGAAAGTTGGGAGCAGCCACAGCGTCAAAGCACGTTTTACACCTTGCGCAGCGGCGTGGATGCTGTGCTGGCGAAACTAGGACTACAAAAAATGGTCAGCGAGCAGCCACATAACCATCCGTTCTACACCGATAGCATTGCGCTGATGGCTGGCAAAAAACAGCTTGGCCACATGGGTGTTTTATCGCCACAGATGATCAAAGCCTTCGACCTAAAACAAGGAGTGATTTACGGGGAACTTGATTGGGATGCGCTGATGCAATTGACAGCAAAGACATCTGTTGTATTTGCAGATTTGCCACGCTTCCCAGGAGTGCGTAGAGATTTATCGTTGCTGATAGACACAGGGGTGACCTTCAAAGCCATCCGCGACATCGCGTTAAAAACAGAGACTGGTATTTTACGGGAAGTAGGGTTGTTTGACGTTTATGAAGGGAAGAACCTAGAGGCAGGAAAGAAAAGCTATGCCGTTTCTTTTGCTTTGCAAGACGATAAAGGAACCTTGACCGACAAGCGGATAGATAAGACAATGGAGCGCATTCAACAAGCGCTCGAGCAAGAAGTTGGGGCACGTTTGAGATCATAAACAACGCATGAAGACAAGCACACGTTCATGGCTGTATGCATTGATGTTCCCATCGGTGTATGCTGCTGCGCGCCTGTTTTTCAAACGCTTCAAAGTCATAGGTTCAGAGAACTTCCCCAAAGGAAAAAAACCCGCAATTGTGGTTTCAAACCACCAAAACGCGTTGATGGACCCTTTGATTTGCTGCCTAACTGCTCCAAAACAAATGCACTTTCTAACACGAGCGGACGTATTTAAAACCCCCATGTCGAGAAAGTGTGTTCTAGAGTTGAACATGATGCCCGTGTACCGCACGCACGACAAAGTAGACGATATGAGCGGGTTGAACAAAGTGACTTTTGACGTTGCCATTGAACGACTTCACAACGGCGCTGCGGTGGGCATTTATCCTGAAGGCAATCACGGCAACAAGAAAATACTTCGTCCGTTCAAAAAAGGATTGGCACGCCTGCTTGAATCTGCAGGTCAACAGTACGCCGATTTGAAATCGCTTGAGATTGTCGCTGTGGGCATCGACTACAGCAATTACAACAATGCCCGCACCGATACGACAGTTGTTTTCAGCAAACCATTTCGCGTAGACGATATTTTGTTTTCTGACATGGAAGCTCCTGTTCGGTACCGACTGGTAATGGAAAGGATCAGGCAAAAGTTATCGGAAGTAATGATCGACCATTCATTGGATCAATATTACACCTTGCGATTGGCAGAGGCGCTTGTGACAGGAAAAACAGCCTGGGAGCAGAAGAAGCTTGTGCTAGACACCATCCGCGATAGCGAGAAAATAACCGAAAGACAAGAACAAGAAATGAAGGCCATTGACCATTTGCTCGTTGAAAACGAACTCGAGCAGATCGACTGGGTAAGATTTTCACGCGATGATAAGCCGAATTTATTGGTAACGATGGTCGCTATATTGATTGCACTGCCAAGTTTGATCATCAATAGCTTGCCGTGGCAAATCATCTTAGGGTTGACCAAAAAAGTGGTGAAAGACCCGCATTTCAATAGCACATTCAAACTCGTCTTTAGTTGGATCTTGTTCCCACTCTGGGCTTTTCTTGTTGGCTTTTTTCTGCATAAAATCACAGGATATCACTACCTTATGACAGTTGCCGCAGTTGCACTGAGTGGTATCGTTTCTCTTCCATTTTTGGATATCATTGCCTTGCGAAAAAGGCACCAACGAGCGAAGAAACTAGCACACACCTCAGCAGAAAATTACGCCATTTGGAAAGGCCACGCAGAACAAATGGAGAATATAATTAAAGCCATATGACATACAGAATCAACGGATTTCAGCATATCGGAGTAGCGGTAAAAGACATGGATGGCTCCCTGCGTTTCTACCGCAAGTTTTTTGGTTTAGACATCCCTTTTTTCGACTCTGTAGCGGCAGCGCCGCTGATGAAAGTGTATACGCGGAATGAAGTCATCACCAAGCGTGCATCGATGATTTTGAATTTAAAAGGCGGTTGCGCCATGGAAGTTATACGCGCTACCAGCTTTGAACCCAAAGGACCAGTTTTCGAGCCACAGCTGGGTGATCACGGCATTTTCGTTGTCCAAATTAAGACTCCTGACATTTTTAGAAGCCACAAGTTTTGTGTGGCTGCACCTGAAGTAACGCCTACCGATATAACAGAGCGTGCTACAGGAGAAAAGACCTTTTTCATAAAAGACCTCGACGGGAATAATTTTCAGTATGTAGAAGGTGGCGATTGGTATACCAATACAGACCATCATTCTGGAGGCGTATCGGGCTGCACTATAGGTGTGTCAGACATAGAAAAATCAATCGCATTGTATCGAGACATCTTAGGGTTCGACAAAGTTGTACTCGATGAGATAGGCAATTTTGCTGATTTCAGCACCTTGCCAGGAGGAGATCAGAAAGTGCGTCGTGTGGTATTGACCCAAAGCACCATTGGTGGAGGATTTGGAAAAGTATCGGCGCAAACAACCATTGAACTCGTGCAGTCGCTAGCGAGAACAGGCCGTATGATTTTCGATGAGCGCATATGGGCTGACCTTGGTTTCGTTCACCTCGGACTGGATGTTCGCGGCATGAAACCCCTCGGTAAAGTATTGGCAGATCAAGGGTTTGGATTTACGTGCGATAGCAACGACGCCCTCGACATGGGCAACACCAAAGTGCACTGCACCTACATCGACGACCCTGATAAGACTTGGCTGGAGATGATCGAAGTACACAAAGTGCCAATCATTGAAAAATGGGGTATCTTTTTGAACGTCGAAAAACGTCCGGCCGACAAGCCACTGCCTGATTTCATGCTGAAAGCGCTGCGTTTTAGCCGAATCAAAGACTAATTTGAATGTTTGTAGGTATCGGTAAGAAAGTCTTAACTTTCGCTTAACCTCGCAGCGGTAGCTTTGCAATGGATTTAAAGAGTGCCCAATATGGACAATAGCAAGATACTTCTGGTAGACGATGAGCAAGACATTTTGGACCTTATCAGGTACAATTTGGAGAAGGAAGATTTTACCGTTTTCACGGCCTCAAATGGCCGAGAAGGGATTGAAATAGCGAAGAAAGAATTACCAGATTTGATTCTACTGGATGTGATGATGCCGGAGATGGATGGCATGGAAGCATGCACTGAAATCCGCACCATTCCCGAACTAGCGGGTGTTATCATTGCTTTTCTCACAGCACGCAGCGAAGACTACTCTCAAATAGCTGGTTTCGACGCTGGCGCGGATGATTACATCACCAAACCC
>JANRAA010000112.1:5427-6104 GCA_030728235.1 Flavobacteriales bacterium | reverse complement strand
CGCCGCCCAATGTTGTGAAGAACACCTGATTGCCGCCATTGAGAACAATAAAGTTAGCGCCGTTCCATCCATCCCCGAACGAGTCGTACAAATTTACAGTGTAACAGCCTTCGGGCAAACAGACTGAAGTTCCATTCGGTACATTTGCAATTCCCGAAGCCACGACAGTAGCCCCATCCAAAACTTCCCAACTAATTTCATTATCAAAGGTACCGCCTCCGGCAAAAAATGTGATACACTCATCATAGCAACAGTTCGTTGCATCGGTATCTAGAACATTGTAGTTGCACGCCGCAGGATCGTTGCATCCACCTTGAGGTGTGCAAGAAACCAAAGTGACTCCGAAATACTCTGCTCCTGAGAAATTCCAAGTACAATTATACTCATTGACCTGAATGATATAGGTTCCTGTGACCGCCGCCGTAAAATTCACAACAGAAGCCAAACCGCAAGAATCATCATTGTAACCTACTACAACTTGAGAAGGATTGAAGACAGTGATTTGAGTATCCCATGACGTTCCGCACATTGAAACTTGATAGGTACAACCCGCAGTGGCTTGAAGTGAATACTGATCACCTCCCCAGACATTGGTAACCAGGAAGGTAGAACCTACACCAGCTGGTGTAACATCACCGTAGTTAATGCCGCCAAAACCACATTGCGCAAGAATGTTT
>JANRAA010000112.1:0-5417 GCA_030728235.1 Flavobacteriales bacterium | reverse complement strand
ATGGTCAACGTTTGTGAAGTAGCAACTGTAAACGAAACTTGCGATGCCAGTCCACAGAAATCGTCATTGTAAGCCAAAACCGTTTGTGTTGGCGTAAAAACCGTGATTTGGGTATCCCAACTGGTCCCGCATGCGGATACGGTATAGGTGCATCCAGCGGTTGCTTGCAACGTATATTGATATCCTCCGAAGGCATTTAGAATTTGAAAAGGACTGCCGACACCGGCAGGCGTGACATCTCCGATAAGAACACCACCAAAACCACATTGCGCAAGAATGTTTTGACTTCCAAAATTTGAAATCAAAAACACAATAAAAAATATGAGATGCTTCTTTTGCAGCATAGAAAGCACATCCAGAGTCTTTCAACTCCAAAAATTAAGTCGACAGAAAATCTATACGAGATCTATCTTCAATAGTTAGTTAACAACAACACGTTTTCGCATCACCCCATCCTCTCCGTTCAGCCGAAGTTCGAAAATGTAGCAACCAGAAGCTGGGTTATTCATTGATATTTCGGAAGCTCCGATATTCGAAAAACGCACCTCTCGGCCTTGGGTATCAAAAATCCGCAATTGCCCTTCTGGTAATCCCTTTATAGTAAAAAGTCCAGCACCAGGGTTGGGCATTACCTCAAATACATCTTTTTCTCTCCATACATCGTCAACAACAGACCAGTCGTGAGCGCCATTGAAATCTGTTTGGCGAATGCGGTAATAGGAAACACCGCTTAATGGTTTCATGTCGATCCAGCGATAGTTGCTCGTTGAATTTGTCGTGCCATTTCCATCTACAACACCAACATCTTCCCAAATCAAGCGATCTGAGGAACGTTCAACAGTGAAATAATCGTTATTTAGTTCAGATGCTGTAGACCAAAGGCACTCCACCTTATCTGGCCCGAGTGTTTGCGCTTCGAAATCAAGCCAATTCACTGGCGCCATGAGCAGCGAACAAATAAACAAGGTTGCTTCTGGAGGCGCGGAACAAGTGCACACATCGTCAAGAGTGATCGTTATCGACTCAGGAGCATTTGTCAATCCTGCTAACATTCCGAGAATATCTAAGTCCGCCACTGACTGTCCGGGCTGAAAAGTAACAGCAGTTGGAATAGACTCAAAGTTCAGCCCATCGGTTGCAGTTCCAGAAATCGTAAAATTCACCGTTGTAGCCTCTGTGAACGGATCTCCATTATTCAGGAACAAAAAGCTTCCGTTTGGCTCACACGAAGAAGGAGTACTTTGAGCCCCACTTTCTGCAGCTGCAGCAACAACTACATCTACACCTGCATTGAAACTTTGGGCACGAAGGAAGACAGCAGAATCAAACAAGCCATCGCCGACATCCGCAATAGCAATGGTAATTTGATAGGTGGCACACGGAACAGTTGTAATGGTAGCCGTTAAAGGCACCGTGTATCCATCATACTGAGTTCCGAAGCCGCCACTATTGTTAACGTAGTATTGGGGGTAGAAAGGCGGACAAGCAGCACCATTGTCATTCACATTATCGATGGAAACCAAGTCTGCAGTGCCCGGCACCGCAGCTATATTCGTATTCGGCGCATATCCCGGACCGCTCACGAAAAATCCGAAAGCATCGTTAAAGCTGCAAACGAATTCAGGATATTCCTCAGAAGCGAAAACGTATTCAAATGTAACTTCAGATGAACTCGCAACAAAGTCGAATGTAAACTCCACAGCGTCATAGGTAAATTCACCTGTTGCAGCTTCGAGCAATGCCGAGCTTCCAGAAACATTCATCCCAGAAACACCGGTATCGTTGTTTGGGCCTACGGCATCAATAGCGTTACCCGTTGTCAGTATTATTCCCTGTTCAATTCCTATAGAAGAACCATTGGAAAAGGTTCCAATGGCATTTGGAGCCCCACTGAATTGAACGTTGCTTGCTTCAAGGCATGGACCTAGGAACACATCGGTAATAAGTTGAGTAGCACTATAAGTACCGGCATCGACAACGATTGGCTCAGCAGGTTCAGGAAAACCACAATCAAGGTTGCCCACCATGAAAAAGCCTTGGGAAAAACTACCATCGAGCATCGTTCCTTGACCTAGAACAGTTGCTCCAGAACTAATCTGCCAACTTGCACCATTCCAACCGTCACCAAACGAATCGTAAAGATTGAAAGTATAGCAGCCATCTGGCAGACAAAGACTCAATCCAGAAACGGCGAGACCAGAACCCATTGAAGCTCCTACATCATTCGTTATTTCCCACGAAATCTCACCATCCCATCCACCGCCACCAGCATTTAGAGTAAGACAACTGCCGTAGCAGCACTCCGAATTATCGGGATCACCTGGCGTGTAATTGCAAGCTGCAGGATCGTTGCATCCGCCCTGAGGCGTGCATGAAACCAAAGTAACCCCGAAATACTCTGCACCAGATAAATTCCAAGTGCAATTATACTCATTGACCTGGATGATATACGTCCCAGAAACCGCCGCTGTGAAACTCACGACAGAGGCCAAGCCACAGAAATCGTCATTGTAACCTACAACAACCTGAGAAGGATTGAAAACAGTAATTTGAGTATCCCATGACGTTCCGCACATTGAAACTTGATAGGTACAACCAGCAGTGGCTTGAAGAGAATACTGATCACCACCCCAGACATTGGTAACCAGAAATGTAGAACCTACAGCAGCGGGCGTGACATCGCCGTAGTTGAATCCACCAAAACCACATTGACCAGAGCCATGTACAACACTAAAAATAGCGATGCAAAACAAGACGAACTTCTTTTCGGCACTCTTCAACACGTCGGTTTTAATTAAGGAAATGTTAAAATACAATATTTCTGACAACATTCAATGAACCCACTATAAATCAGACGAATAATCATTATTTGTCGACAAGCAGTTCAGTACATACAATTTTGAGATATTCCCTACCTTCGACCGTATGGATCAAGAACAGATTTCGCTTAAAAATGCGCAGCAGCAGGTGGATGACTGGATAAATAAATACGGTGTCCGCTATTTCCATCAGCTCACCAACATGGCCATCCTGACTGAAGAAGTCGGAGAGTTGGCACGCATCATAGCACGCCGCTACGGTGAGCAGTCAGAAAAAGAAAGCGATAAAAATCGCGATCTTGGCGACGAAATGGCCGATGTCTTATGGGTACTTATGTGCCTTGCTAACCAATGCGACATCGACCTTGAGTCGGCATTCAAAAAGAATTTGGAAAAGAAAACCCAACGCGACAATACCCGTCACATCAACAATCCAAAATTGTGAGAAACACAATACTGCTAGCACTTTCCGTTTGTCTATCTGTTTCGTGCAGTAGCCAAAAAAAACAAGTCACCCTTCAACCAACGAACGGACATTCTCGATTTGAATCAGCAACGCACGAACTGCCTGCTTTTGGTGGAATTGAAGCCGCGTCGATAGGTCCAACAATCATGAGCGGACGTGTAACCGACATTGCTGTGAACCCGCAAGATCCAACAGAATTCTATGTTGCTTATGCTTCGGGTGGACTTTGGTACACAAACAGCAATGGAGCTTCATTCTCACCTGTCGGGGATGTCCTGCCAACAATGACCATTGGCGATATAGATGTAACGTGGACAGTGCCTCACACCATCGTTTTAGGAAGCGGAGAGAACAACAGTTCACGCAGTTCATATTCAGGATTGGGCGTGTTCATTTCTCGCGATGGAGGATTAAACTGGGAGAACGCTGGTTTATTGGACTCGCATCACATTGGGAGAGTCAGCATCCATCCTTTGGACAATAAAAATATCTGCATTGGTTCAATGGGCCCCTTGTATTCGGAAGGTGGTCAGAAAGGGATATACATTTCAGAAGACGGAGGATCTACCTGGAAAAATACACTGCAGAATTTAAGCATCATCGACCTTGTTCGCGATCCCGCCAACCCCGATCATTTATTTGCTGCCTCCTGGGAACGATCTCGAAAAGCGTGGAACTTCATTGAATCAGGCAAATCATCGGCAATTTGGGAGAGTGTTGACAACGGTGCGACATGGAAAAACATCACATCAAACAACGGATTTCCAACAGGTGAAGGATGCGGCAGAATTGGACTTGGCATTTACAACGGAAGCAAAGGTTTTCATCTTTATGCTCTGGTTGATAATCAATCGAGACGACCGGCAGAAAAAGACGATGAGACCAACATCCTTGCGAAGCAAGACTTTTTAGAAATGACCAAGAGCACATTTCTTGAACTTGATACAGCGCAGCTATCGACATTTTTATCTGACAACGAATTCCCGAGTGAATACTACGCGAAGACAATCATGGAGATGGTAGCGAGCGATAAAATAAAGCCTGCAGCTCTGTACGATTATCTTTTTGATGCCAACAACGACCTCTTCGACACCCCAGTAGTTGGTCCGGAGCTTTATCGATTCAATATTTCAGAGCAACAGTGGAATAAAACGCATGATGACTACATCGACGACCTTTGCTATAGTTATGGATACTACTTCGGCGTGATCACCGTAAACCCTGCTGACCCGCATAACATTTACATAGCAGGTGTTCCGCTGCTAACATCTGACGACGGAGGAGTGAGCTGGAAATCAATACAGCAAGAAAACCAGCACGTTGATCATCACGTGGTTTGGGTTAACCCCATGAAATCAGGACACCTCATCAACGGCAATGATGGCGGGATAAACATCACCTACAACAACGGTGAAGCCTGGTTTAAGTGCAACACCCCTGCTGTTGGGCAATTTTACTCGGTGGCAGTAGATAACGCAACGCCTTATAGGGTTTACGGCGGACTTCAAGACAACGGAGTTTGGCGCGGACCATCAGACTACTCCCCTTCTAGGTATTGGCAGCAGTCGGGCCGATACCCATATGAATTCTTGATGGGTGGCGATGGCATGCAAGTAGCGATAGACCCGAGAGACAATGAAACCGTGTACACAGGATATCAGTTTGGACACTATTACCGATTGAAAGAAGGCACAGAAGGACATTATTTTCACCCACACCACTTGCTCGGACAGCGACCTCACCGTTGGAATTGGGAGACACCAATTCACCTTTCGAAGCACAATGCCGACATCTTGTACATGGCCAGCAACAAATTCCATCGCTCACTCGATCGTGGCGAAACATGGGAGACACTTTCGGAAGATCTAACAGACGGAATCATTGCTGGAGACGTACCTTTTGGGACATCCACCATTGTTGTTGAATCACCATTAAGATATGGCAGAATATACATTGGAACTGACGATGGAAACGTGCACATAACCAACGACGGCGGCTACAATTTCAAAAAGATCAACAGCGGACTTCCTGACCTGTGGGTGAGTGACATCGAGCCTTCGAATCACAATTCTGACCTCGTATACATCACATTGAACGGGTATAGGTACGATCATTTTGAACCGTACGTATAT
>JANRAA010000111.1 GCA_030728235.1 Flavobacteriales bacterium | reverse complement strand
GGCGTATTCATCTTCACTCATGCGGAATTCATCCCAAGCTTCTTCGGTCAATAGAAGTCCGTAAACATCCATCTCTCCTCCCCAACTGCCGTGGTTTTTTTGTCCGTCACGTGCCGAGTACCACATGATCATCTTCCCGTCCATCTCCCACGATGGACCGTAAACGCCATATCCGCTTTTCGATAGGTTCACAACTTCTCCACCCTGAGACGATACCAATCCTGCCTGGTCAATCCATTGTTCATGAGGCAAATAACCAACTAAAAACCATTTTCCATCGGGCGACCATTGGTAGTATTGATCCCCATCTGCATATGAGTAATTCTTGCTGCCCGGAACGATTTCTCTGACTTTTCCAGTGGCAATGTTCACGACTTTCAATGCGGTACGCTCTTCTAAAAAAGCCACTTCTTTTCCATCTGGTGAATACGATGCCTGAAAGGTCTCAGCAGGGATTTTCAAAAGCGGTTTCTCTTCTAAAATAGTAGAACTGAAAAAGTATGGCTCTTCTTTGCGGCTGAGGGTTGTCTGATATAAGTTCCAGCTACCATCTCGCTCTCCTGCGTACAGCAGGGATTTTCCGTCCGGACTAAATTCAATGCCGCGTTCCTGTTCTGGGGTATCTGTAATACGCTTGGTTACACCGCCTTTCACCGATGCGGCGAAAACTTCTCCGTGGTAAATAAAGGCGATTTCTTTGCCCGATGGCGACAGTGCATATTCTGAAATACCTGCTACCATTTCGAGTTTCACTTTGTTCTCACGTGCACCACTTGCCACTGTTACTGTAAGCTTCTTGGGTTGTCCGTTATAGGTGTACAACTCTCCATTCCAACTGTAACACATGGTTCCGTTATTCGCAACTGTTAGCGATCGCACCGGGTGATCTTTATACGTTGTCAACTGCGTGGTGCGTCCTCCAGTCATATCCATTTGGTAGATGTTGAAGGTGCCATCGCCTTCACTCAAATACGCAACTTTACCATCGTTCAAATAATGCGGTGTGCGCTCTTCAAAAACCTGGTTTGTCAGCTGCTTGTACTCACCTGTTTTGATGTCGTATTGCCACAAATCTCTCGCTACCGATGAGGTGTGGTGCTTTCTAAAACTGTCTTCATACCCTTTCTGATCGTGGAAAATGATCTTGCTACCATCGGCGCTGTAGCGCGCATCAATGGCAGGAATGGTCAAAACGCGTTCTATTCTTCCTGGAGTTGTGGGTGCGAGATATAACTCAGGCAATGCGCGTGATGGATTTTGGCGATTGCTCTCTGAATCTAGTCGGGCTGACGAAAAAAGCACTTTGGTATTGTCTATCGTAAAATCCGACGGAAAGTCTTGTGCACTATTATAAGTCAGTCGGGTTTCGGTCCCGCCAGCGGCGGGGATGGTGAAAACATCGAAGTTGCCATGTCTATTTGAGGCAAAAGCAATGGTTTTTCCGTCGTGCGACCACACGGGCTGATAATCATAAGCGCTGTGCATGGTGAGCTGCTTGGCCTCTCCGCCTGATGCCGACACTGTAAATAAATCTCCGTGATAAGAGAATGCAATGGTTTGTCCGTCTGGTGAAATAGCCGGATACCTTAGCCACAATGCCAACTCTTGGGCGTTGGCTGAAAACGTCGTCAAGACGAGGAGTGTAAATAGTAAGCGCATGTGATTGATTTAGAAACCGAAAGTTAGCGGGTTCAGCGACCAAATCAAGCGTAAATGTGCAAACGGTAGTTTCTTGGGTTAGACGGTTGTTGATGAAAACAACACTTGGGCAAGCTTTGCATCGTCGGTCACATCTAAAACACCCACATCTGCTAAAGTCTGTGCTACTTTTTTGATGTCTTTGGGGTCGATCAATGTGCTCCTACTCCAACGCACAGACTCAAACCAGATTTTCGCATCATCGGCATTCAATCCGTAGGCGCGGGCAATCGCATCCACCCCGCGCGGGTGAGCTTTGATATTGGATGCTGTAAACTGAACAGCCGCTACAAGGGCTTTTATTTCTTCTAACCGCTGTGCGAGGATTTCGTTGCGAACGACAATAACAAACGACGACCACGGACCTGTATACTCATCTATTCTGCGGAATTCTCCGCTATCCACCCACGGCTTGGTGGTGAACTTCTCCCACATAAACAATTGATCTGTATGCTCACGCATCGATTGTCGGGCACCATCGAGGTTGTTCACGACTTCAAAACTGCATTCGTTTAATGTCCATGCATGATCGCGGCAATACAAAAACGCCATCAAATGCGACCCTGAATTGAACCTGCTGATCGCAAATTGAGGTTCTTCGATATCCGCAACCGTGAGAATATTAGATGAAGCATTCACATGAACCCCCCAATTCAACGGAGAATCAACGTAATAAGAATATATGGAACTTGGATTGCCTTTCAAAATTTCGGCTACAGCACCTTCAGTAAGTAGCACTGCGACATCAATCTCCGCAATGCGCAAAGCAGCACTCATCGCTCCGGTACCACCCGGAAACTCCGTCCACGTCATAACTTCCGACCATTCTCGGTCGCGCGATACCATCCTCCACGGATAACAAAAATGTTCAGGTACTCCTGCACAACGAATTTTATGCTCTGCCATTGACTTCATTTCGACAAAATTAAGGGTAATACCATCTTTTTTCATTTTTTGTTCAACCCGCTAGATATTGATATTACTCATGTTTTACATTTTTTGTGTAACTTTTTTTACTTAAAGCTTAAACAAAACAACGAGAAAAGTGGTTTACTCAAAAACACACTTTATGAAAAAAATACTCTATCTACTAATTGCACTCTGTGCAGTAACAACAACAACCGCCCAAACGGTGGTAGATGTGATCGTCAACAGTGCCGATCACAACACTTTAGAAGCAGCAGTTATTGCCGCTGAATTAGATGATGACCTTTCTGGTGCTGGTCCATTCACTGTTTTCGCACCAACCGATGCTGCTTTCAACATGCTACCTGCTGGTACCGTTGATGCACTCCTATTGGATCCAACAGGAGATCTTGCAAACATTCTACTCTACCACGTGGTGAGTGGAACTGCTTTGTCTACTGATCTTTCTGACGGACAAATGATTGCAACCCTTTTGGGTCCTGATGTTACTGTTAGCATCATGGGTGGAACGGTTATGATCAACGGTGCTACTGTTACTGTCGCAAACGTTGCTGCTACCAATGGTGTAGTGCACGTTATCGACATGGTTTTGTTGCCGCCAGCGGCTCAGCCAGCAACTGTTGTCGACATCATCGTTGACAGCCCAGTTCACACTACATTGGAAGCTGCTGTTATCGCTGCTGAATTGGCTGATGACCTTTCTGGTGCTGGTCCTTTCACAGTTTTCGCTCCAACTGATGATGCATTCGCTGCATTGCCTGCTGGTGTTGTTGACGCGCTTTTGCTTGATCCAACAGGAGAATTGGCAAACATCCTTCTTTACCACGTAGTAGGTGCTGCTGCTTTGTCTACAGACCTTTCTGACGGACAAATGATCTCTACCCTTTTGGGTCCAGATGTTACGGTTAGCATCATGGGTGGAACGGTTATGATCAACGGTGCTACTGTTGTTATCGCTGACCTTACTGCAGACAACGGAGTTGTTCACGTAATCGACGCTGTGTTGTTGCCACCTGCGGCTCAGCCAGCAACTGTTGTCGACATCATCGTTGACAGCCCAGTTCACACTACATTGGAAGCTGCTGTTATCGCTGCTGAATTGGCTGATGACCTTTCTGGTGCTGGTCCTTTCACAGTTTTCGCTCCAACTGATGATGCATTCGCTGCATTGCCTGCTGGTGTTGTTGACGCGCTTTTGCTTGATCCAACAGGAGAATTGGCAAACATCCTTCTTTACCACGTAGTAGGTGCTGCTGCTTTGTCTACAGACCTTTCTGACGGACAAATGATCTCTACCCTTTTGGGTCCAGATGTTACGGTTAGCATCATGGGTGGAACGGTTATGATCAACGGTGCTACTGTTGTTATCGCTGACCTTACTGCAGACAACGGAGTTGTTCACGTAATCGACGCTGTGTTGTTGCCACCAGTGGCTCAGCCAGCAACTGTTTACGACATCATTGCTGACAGTCCAGACCACACCATCCTAGAAACAGCACTTCTTGCTGCAGGATTGGATGACGATCTACAGACTGCTGGTCCGTTCACCGTATTTGCTCCAACCGACGCTGCATTTGCAGGTTTGGCTCCAGGTGTTCTTGACAACTTGATCGCTAACCCAGCTCAGCTTGCGCAGATATTGCTTTACCACGTTGTTGGTTCACAAGCTGCTTCAACTGATTTGAGCAACGGTCAGACCATCGAAACTCTTCAAGGTGAAGATGTAGAGATCACAATTGCTGGTGGAGTTCAGGTGAACGACGCAAACGTAATCGTTGCAGATTTGTTTGCAGACAATGGAGTTGTTCACGTAATAGATGGTGTATTGTTGCCACCGGTTTCTGTTTCAGAAAACACCAACTCAGCATTCACCCTATTCCCGAACCCTGCTGTTGATTTCATCACATTGAATGGCGAATTCGCTGCTGCATCAATGGTACGTATCATCGACCAGAGCGGCCGCATCGTGTTCGAAACTACCTTGAATGGTATCAACCGTTTCGATGTTAGCGCACTTGCTTCAGGAGTTTACAACCTAGTTGTTTCAACTGATAACACAATGTCTTCACAGACTTTTGTTAAGCGTTGATAGTTGTTTAGTTTAGAGAAGGAGGCTGTCCGTTGGACGGCCTCTTTTTTTTTAGCACTTAGAAGTTAGCACTTAGAAGTTAGTTTTTAGTTATTAGTTTTTAGTGCTTAGACGTTAGCTGTCAGCGCATTATAGAAGTTCACCGTAAACGACTAGAATTTTCTACTTCATCATCACCAAGAGCAGCTGAGCATAGACAAACATCCGATTACATTTCACGATACGACCTGCATTTGTCTAAAAGCATGTATTGAAGAGCTTCAGAAGCGGCAATTGTTGAAATTGTTTCACAGGGGCCCTTATATTCTAAAGCACGTTTAAAATATTGAACAGCCTCTTTCTGGAAGAATTTTGAAACACCATTTTTATTGTTGCACGTGTAGTGAGTGCACGCTACCTTACTCCTAAGAACTAACTTCTAAATCCTAAAACCTAACGTCTAAATCCTAACTTCTATTCTCCAACTTCTCTTCCCGATTCGTCAACCTTTCTCCATTTGCCTTCTTTCATAACCTTAGCCACCTTCCCATCAAAACGTTCAGCTTGTTCGTATTGACAAGGTATTACCTCTTGTCCAAGCTCATTTATAAATCCGAACTTCGGCACACCATCTACAGATTTTTTCACCTTCGCCAATCCAAACGAATGGTAGTCGATGCCGATGTATTCACACGGTATAATGAGCATTCCGTTCAAATCTACTTTTCCGTATTTACCTTCAATCGACACAGCAGCTAACAAAGTGGCGCCTGTGTAGTTATTGCTATAGTCCGACGCAGAATCATAGATCAAAGGGGTCGTAACATTTCCATCCTTGTCGATATGCCCCCATTTCCCGTCCATTTTCGCCCAAGCTCTCGACTTTGTAAAAGTCCCCAATCGCTCGTATTTGACTTCAACCACGACCTTTCCTGTTGAGTCGATCATGCCATAGCGACCTTCTTTGCCTACCACTGCCCGTCCGTCTTGAAAATACCCTATGCTCTCATATTCGCAAGGCAGTACAACTTCGCCAGTGCGGTCGATGTACCCCATTTTATCTCCTATTTTCACCCTCGCCCAAGATCCTGTAAATTCTGCTGCGAAATCGAACTTCAAAGGAATGATCGGCGTTCCGAGGGTATCAATCCATCCGAATTTGCCATTTTTCGACACCAGAGCCATTGGACCAGCGAATGCGTTTGCTTTATCGTACACGGTGGCGATGACTTCTTTTCCGTTGCCATCGAGGTAGCCTAATAAACCATCTTTGTGGACAAGAAAACGACCCGAACGCATGTCGCTGATGCTGTTGTATTTCAGAGGTGACAGTTGTTTTCCTGAATAGTCAAAAAGTCCATATCTCCCCTTCTTTCCTACTACCAAAACATTTGCGAAACGCATCGATCGGTAGAACATGTCATCGG
>JANRAA010000110.1:2994-6192 GCA_030728235.1 Flavobacteriales bacterium | reverse complement strand
CTTATCTACGTGGATGCATCCGCGCCGTGTGCGCGCACCTTTGAGTTTAAGAGGAACGACAGGCTATATCCGCCCGGAATCGAAGGGAGTTGTTCTTATTATTTCGCCATGGAATTTCCCTTTCAACTTGACTTTAGGTCCCTTGGCCGTGGCTTTAGCTGCTGGAAATTGTGTTGTTTTAAAACCTTCGGAGCACACACCGCACAGTAACAAAGTGATGCAAAAGATCATCAGTGAGAACTTTGAAACGAATCATGTTTGTTTGACAGAAGGTGAATCAGAAACGAGTCAATTCCTAACCTCACTTCCATTTCATCATATATTTTTCACTGGCAGTCCGGCTGTGGGTCGACAAGTTATGCTTGCTGCTGCTGAAAATCTGTGTAGTGTCACCCTAGAATTGGGCGGCAAAAACCCTGCAATAATAGATCGTGACAGCGATTTAAATGATGCGATAAAGCGAATTGTTTGGGGCAAGATGTTCAATAGCGGACAGGTTTGCATAAGTCCGGATTACCTTTTAGTACCCGAGGAAAAGCTGGAAGAAATTTGCAGCCGACTAAAATCGCAAATAACAGATTGGTATGGTGAATCGCCGATTGAAAATAAGGATCTGGGATGTATAATCAACACCAACCATTTTGATAGGATAGAAAAATTATTGACTGATAGCGCGAATAAAGGAGCAATTGCAAAGCATGGAGGAAAAGGGGATCGATCCAAACTAAAATTTGAGCCAACAATACTTATCAATGTCGACTCTACAATGATGATAATGAATGAGGAGATTTTCGGCCCAGTTCTTCCGATCATAACGTATAAGCACGTCGACGAAGTAAACAGCATCATTCAAAAGCAGGATAGACCGCTAGCATATTATATCTTTTCAAAGAATCAAGCCAACATTCGAAATTGGATATATGGTTCAAGATCTGGCACAACAGGCATTAACGAAACATTTGTTCAATTCATCTTTCCTGGTTTACCATTTGGTGGAATCAACAATAGCGGCATTGGGAAATCACATGGTCAAGCGGGCTTTGAGACCTTTTCGAATTTGAGAAGTTTTGTAAAACAGCGCAGCAAACTAAATATGGTTCGGATGATATTCCCACCCTACACCAACTTCAAGAAAGTAATTTCCCGGTTGACTACCAAATGGTTGTAGAAGTCATCAGAATAAGGAACTTGTTGAAAAATTAATACATTCGCTATACAATAGCTTACTTAATGCTTGTCCAAACCTATTACCCCCAAAGGTTGTCGCCATCTCGGTATGACATGTTTCTCGCTTCCGGATGGTTTCGAGGATCGGTAATGTTGTACAAGATGGATTTACTTTGTTTAGACAAGGAGATTTATTCAGTTGTAAATATCCGGCTCAACTTAGATAGATTCAGTTTAAGAAAGAGTCAGCGGAAAATCGTCAAGAAAGTTGAAGAACGATTTCACATAAAAATTTCCCATGCCTTTCCAAATGAGCAAAAGGAGCTGCTTTACCAGCAGCAGAAGCATAAATTTCAAGGCTTTATACATCCAACATTGAGTGACTACCTGAATAGTTCGTTACCATCTTCGGTTTTCGACACACGAGAGGTATGTGTATATGACGGAGAAAGACTTGTTGCCGTAAGTTTTTTCGATTTGGGAGAGCGTTCAATGGCCAGTTTGTTGTGTCTTTATGACGCTAGCTATTCGATGTATAGCTTAGGAGTTTATACCATGCTCAAGGAAGTCGATTTCGGGATAAAGAAAGGAATGAAATGGTATTATCCTGGATATGTATTGGATTCGGACAGCGGCTTTAATTACAAGTTGCGACTAGGAGATTTTGAATATTACAACTCCAATAAAAGTTGGGCAAACTTTGAAAACTTCGATTCTGAAGAAAGTATTGGAAGGTTGTTTAAAAGGAAAATGGCTCGACTTAAGGAACTTTTCGATCAGTTGGGTGTAACATATAATTACACATTGTATCCATTTTTCTCAATGGGTTATGTTGGATTTTGGAGCGTTGAATTTGTGAAGTTCCCCGGGTTTTATGAGTTATCGACTGAGGAAGACGAAACAAAATTGATCGTAAGTTTTGATTTAGACAACCAAGTTTACGTGGTATCAAAAGCGGTTTTCGCATCCAGTTATGACCACTTGGTAAACATGGAAGTATCGGAGGACTTTGCGCAGAGTGATAAATACTTGATGCGGCTTTTGATGATTAGTGAAGACATGGCTGTTGAGAATGATGCTGTGAGTATAATAGGTTGGCTAACGCAAAAGCAATTGATAAAAATAGAAGACTGAGATGAGGTTGATTTCATGGAATGTAAATGGGATTCGGTCGTTAGAATCTAAAGGATTGATAGGGATGATAGGTGGTGTATTGAATTCTCCAGACATCGTTTGTTTTCAAGAAACAAAGGCACAGGACGAGCAGGTTCGTGAGGCGCTCAAAGAATTAGGGGGGTATCATATATATAGTAATTCAGCGGAAAAGAAAGGATATAGTGGTGTTGCGATTTTGACCAAAGAAGAACCTCTTAATGTAAGTCAGGGTATTGGTATTTCGGAGCATGACCGCGAGGGCAGAGTGCTGACTGCGGAGTATAACGATTTCTATTTGGTAACAGTTTACACACCAAATTCTCAAAACGAGCTTGCACGTTTGGATTACAGAAAGGAATGGGACTTAGATTTCGGAAGTTATTTAGAGAAATTATCTGTTAACAAACCTGTTATCTGCTGTGGAGATTTGAATGTAGCACATACGAAGAAAGATTTAGCTCGTCCAAAGTCGAATTTCAACAAGACGGCAGGCTACACACAAGTTGAAATAGATGGGTTTAGTGCCTTATTGGAACGAGGTTTTTTAGATAGTTTTCGATTGTTGCACCCTGAAGACATATCATATTCTTGGTGGAGTTACAGGATGAATGCTAGGGAGAAGAACATTGGCTGGCGGATAGATTATTTTATTGTTAGTGAGTGCTTGAAGGGGAGAGTTTTGGACAGTGGGATTATGGGTGAAGTTGGGGGGTCGGATCATTGTCCGGTGTTTTTGGAATTGGCATGATTCATTTATCCGCAATTGAACTGTGTAAATAGTCTAATTACGGATAGTTAATTGACATTTCAGAATCTATTGTTATCCATATTAATTGTGTTTTATTGTGTTGTGTGTGTTTTTTTTTGTAAATAGCA
>JANRAA010000110.1:0-2984 GCA_030728235.1 Flavobacteriales bacterium | reverse complement strand
AACTCACATCAAAGCGACAAAAAACGAAATTGAAACCTGAACTCTAAAATATTCTCAATCCATCTCGAAAAAATCACACTATCTGCTACCAAGCGGTTGTTATCGCTTGCAATAGAAGTATTTCAGCCGATTGTCGTCTCTCTGCAAAGACATTGAAAAAATTAAACTCCTGCAGATATTGCTGAACATACCTCATCGAAACTCCTCTATGAACCCTTAGTAATTTATTCTTCAACTTGTTAATCAAAGTTGACTCGAATTGCAGCCCATCGAAAAAGTTTATATTAAACTGATTTTGAATTGGAACATACTTTCCTGTGATCCTTTTGAGAGCGAATCGCCTTCTAGGGTGTTCTTTTTCGCAAGGACTTAGTTCTTCAAACACCCTATACTTAGGCTCATTAAGAATTAGCACCTTAAACCGATTGTTGACGGTCTCAACTGTTAACTCTGTTATTTTAGCTATTGTCGGCTGAGGGCTAACCCATTCGCATTGACATCCTGCAGCATGCTTCGGTATTTTAACCTTCTTGACATTCAAGAAACTATGGTAGGCTACATCTCTGAATATAATGGAACAATCAGAATCAATTACAAAAGCACCAATCGCAGACCTAAGTTTATGAAGCAAGTACCAGGCAGGTTCGTATCTTTTAAAACCTAATCTTCTTTTCAAAGATAAAGCAGAAATCTCGCCATTCTCTTGAGCAAACAAATTTAGCGCTTTCAACCACAAACTAATTGGAAGATTGCTGTTCTTCATTATTGTGCCGCCTTTCAAGGTAATAGTGTTGCTGCATTTTTTGCACTGCCACCTCCATCTGGCTTGCATCCAATTGAATTTTCTACAACCACAATTGTTGCATTCAAGACCTATTGACTCTCTCAATTCTTTAACGAAATGTCTCGACTTGACTTCTGAGTTCAAGATTGATTGACTAAGCTTTTTACACATTGAATTTTAGTTTAATTCCATGAATTAAATAATTTACTCAATGCTATCACAATCAACTTTGTGGATGTAAAATTCTATTTTGTAGATGTAGATTTGTCTGTAATTTTTAACTAATTTCAATCTATCCGCTATTGAACCATTAGTATGTTCAAATGCGGATAGTTATTTAAAATCGACAACCATGAAACTTCTCTTATCTATCCTACTCCTCACTTCCCTAAACTCCTTCGCCCAATCAGGTTGTACCAATATCTGGGCGCTCAATTTCGACCCTCTTGCAAGCAGTGATGACGGCTCGTGTGAATCCTTTCAGTCAATCGTCTCATACAATGCGCAATTGAACGACCCTATTACTGTTGGCACCGGAATCAGCAACCTGCATGCTGCCATCTTAGACCATGGACCAATACAACTTGGACTAAAAGTGAATAAGCGCTTCGTCGCGGATGTTGTCCCAACAAACAACAATGAATACCATGTGCTGACTGGCTTCAGTCAAACAAGTTTTTTCGACCCTACACCAGTGCCCGGAATTGGAACATGGGATTTCATTTACAGCATAAATCTCGGGGATTATACTTTCGCTGATCTTCAAATTTTTGTCTCTATCGACTTCGACCCAATTGACGGACCAACTCAATCTGCCGCATTCGATTTACCTGTTTCATCAGTAATGGCAAGCATCGGACAATCATCTGCATCGTTTAAACAAGGGTCTGAAAATCTTGGTTTTAATTATTGGCTTGCTATAGCTGGACCGTCTGCCTCTAACTATGACCCGCTTTCTCCCGGTGTCTATGATATCTCGATACGTGTCGAAAATTTAGCATTCAACGTTCTCGGAAGTGCACAAATCAAAGTAATTGCCGACGAGCCTATTGATGGTTGCACGGCCCAAGATGCATGCAACTACAATCCTTCAGCGAATGTTGATGATAACACGTGCGTATTCGCTACAGCTTATGCAGATTGCGATGGAAATTGTTTGAACGACTTCAATAACAATGGCATTTGTGATGATCTTGAAATTATTGGATGCACCTATATAACTGCCGTCAATTACTCTTCACAAGCAACAATGGATGACGGAACTTGTATTTTTAATGGTTGCGACTTGTCTGATTGCGCGGCGGCAGACTTTAACAATGACGGTATCGTAGGAGTTAGCGATCTTTTTATATTTCTCAGTCTCTACAATACTACTTGCTCGGTAGAATAAATTTACAATTTGATCAACTGTCCGTTTAATTCAATTTCCAAAGACTCACCGGTTTCTAGACTTACTTTAGTTCCAGCCTGACTAATTTCAACTAGAAGCGTGCGCTCTCTAAATGAAATCCTGAATGAATAAGCCTTCCATGCTTTAGGCAAAACGGGAGACAATTTTAATAGCCCATCGCGGAATCTAAGGCCACCAAAACCTTCAACAACAGACATCCATGTTCCTGCCATCGCGGTTATGTGCAAACCTTGATAGGCTTCGTGATTGTAGTCATCTAAATCCAAACGAGCGGTGCGCAAATACAATTCATAAGCTTTATCTAACGCACCTATTTTCGCTGCTAGAATAACGTGCACACAAGGCGATAAACTAGATTCATGGACAGTTCTCGGCTCATAAAATTCAAAATTATTTTTGATGGTTTCTAAATCAAAATGATGCTCGAAAAGATAAATTCCCTGCAATACATCCGCTTGCTTTATAAATGGGGAACGTAAAATTCTATCCCACGACCATTTTTGATTAATTGGTCTATCAGATTCCTTTAAATCAGAAACCAAATGCTGTTCCTTATCCAAATATCCGTCTTGCTGAAGCCTGATATTCGTCCCATCAATCTGAGGCAAATAAATTGACTCTATAATTTCAGCCCACTTACTCGTCTCCTCAGCCTCATTAAAACTCCACTTTTCGGTTTTTTCAGAGTACAATTGCGGATAGGATTCCTTCAGAAAAATGATGGACTTCAATCCGTAAGTCAAACACCACTTCGCCAAATAATTCGTATACCAATTGTTATTTACATTG
>JANRAA010000109.1 GCA_030728235.1 Flavobacteriales bacterium | reverse complement strand
GCCATGAGTGTCGACACCACCTGACTGCCCTGTCCGCTCGCGATGATGAGGTTTACCCCGAACGTTTTTTCAAGTTCAGGCTTCACGTAATCATTCATGTACGCATTGATGTTTGGGTCGCCTTGCCACATCATCAAGCGGACGTTTGTGCCGCGTGCTTTTGCCAAAACAGAGTCCCATGGTAAAGTCCTCACATCAACATCCGCCGCAGGCTGAGAAGGAGCATTGCACCCTTGACTAACCAGCGTGATGCTGCAGATTAAAATGATGGATATGCGTATGAGAAAACCCTGTTTCATGATTAGAAGCTATAGCGCAAACCGAACTGAAACTGACGTGGAGGAGCGGCATTGCGGCGAACCAACAAACCAGATGAAGCGGGTCCTACTTGTATTTGATTGCTCTGTGTAGCGTTGTTGCTGTATCCACTCAAGTTTTCTGCATTCATGGCGTTGAACACCGAAGCCGTGATGCCGAGCATGGTGTTGCCACCCATCGGGATGTTGTAAGCGAGGTTCACATCAAAAGTGGTTGACCAAGGCAAACGATCGCTGTTGCGCTCTTCACCCGGAGAACGGTCGCTATTGCCCACATACGCATCACCAAACGATCGGCCATCGCCATTCAGGTCGGTGGTGCCATACAAGGTCGCGTCGGGAATGCGGTTGATGGGCTGTCCGCTCTGCATCAAAGCAGCCACAGTGGCCGAGAAATGCTTAAACGGGTAGTAAGTCAAAAAGGTGTTTATTACATGTGTTCTGTCGTTGATAGACGGCCCCCATTCGTTGTCGAAATTATTGTTGTCCATCGCCCTGAAGTTGATGTCTTCAGTATTATTCTCCAACCGTGAAAGGGTGTACACCATGCGCAGTGCATAGTTGTCGGCACCTTTTGCTTTGTTGAACGTGAACGATGCTGCCCAGTAGCGTGAGCGGCCAGCTGTTTCGGTCATCATGATGTTTCGGGAAATGCCACGTAGTGTATCGCCGTTGATTACAGCGAAGTTTCCGTTGTCGTCGCTGTTAATTGGTATCGGACGTGAAGCATCGGCTTCTGTTTGGGTGCGCACCACCACGTTTTCTGGATCGATGTTATAGGCTTCAGGTGCATTTAAATCACGCAGGCGGAAGAGGTTGTAGCTTTGGTTGTGCACTACGTCGACATAAAACAAGACATCGTTTGATGCTTGGTATTGGTATCCGAGGTTGAACTGATGCGAGTAAGGATTTTGGTAGCCATTTGGGTTTAAAATCCGCAGCTCATTTTGGAAGATGTTTTCGCGTTGGTCTTGCAGTTCAGCGCCTGAAGGACCGTTGAGGTATGACACCCCTGAAACGGAAGCGCCAACATTTCCGGCTGTTGTAACGGCATCAATATTTGTCCCACTCGGTAAAATGCCTTGTGCGGCCAATTCAGCAATCTGCGCTTTGAATCCTTCGCTGGTTGAGCTAAACTGAACAGCATCGCTGTAAACGGCGTAAAGGATCTTTTCATAAAACAAACCATATCCGAACCGCACCGTGCTGCGTTTGCCCACTTGGTAGTTGGCGCTCAATCGCGGTGCGATGTTGTTCATGTCGATCTTGTCACCACCGCCTTTGCTCAGGTCATCAATGTCGTAGCGTATTCCAACATTCACATTGAGTTTTTGCGACACGGCTATCTGATCTTCAGCAAACAGACTGTAGATGTTTTGGCGGTTTTCGAACGATTCTGGACGCAGTTCAACACCATAAAACAGCACTTCAGCGTCGCCAGGTATTTGATTTATACCAAGATCGGCGCCAGGGTTTGTAGCAGCCAAGGCATCGAGTTGTGTTTGGTTGAGCTTCACAGTGTAGCTTCCATTTGGGTTGCCACCGCCGAACAGCGCAAATCCAGACGATTTCAGTTGCGCACCGGCTTTAAGGGTGTGGTTGCCGAGGTACCAGGTGAGTTTTTCTTGCAGCTGAAAAGTGTTCTCTTGTTCTTTGAAGACATAACCAGGGTGTCCCAATACCGCAACGGCTTGGTCGTCGGGACCGAGAACAGTAACGTTTGGGTTGTCGGGGTTGTTCGGACTAGCATAGTCCCACAAGAAATGTCCGTACAGAAAGTTCGTTTCAGAAACCACATTATTTCCTGTGATGGTGTGGCGTGCTGCCACATTCAATGAGTTACGATCTTGCGTGTTCCCCGCTGATTGAAAGGTGACACCGCCGTCTAGTCCGCCGCCTTGACGCTCTATGCTCACCAGTCCGCTGTTTACACGCAACATGCTTTGGTGGCGGTTGTTCCAACGATGATCCAATCGCCCAGAGAGGTATAAAAACTCATTGTTACCTCGCACCGTTGTGTTGACCCCGACAGCGGGAGAGTTTAAAAGATTGTCTTTGGTGTCGCGGGTGTATTCAGCGTTCACATAATAGAATGTTTTATTCGGACGAATCGCTCCACCGATTCCGAATCCACCTTGCTGACGTTGAAACCCATCTTTGACTTGATTGCCTGAAAGGTCACGTTGGGCATATGGCGATTCGGCATCTATAATGCTACCGGGCCTTGTAAGGTAAAAGACTTCACCTGTTTGTGTATTCGTACCACTCTTAGAGGTGATATTTATGATGCCGTTCGCTGTTAGCCCAAACTCGGGTGAATAGTTGTTGGTGAGTACCGTTATATTCTCTGTAAAACCTATCGGGATGGCAAAGCGTTGTCCGCCCAAAAAGTTCTCGTTGTTATCCATCCCATCGATCAGATAATTTGTGAACAGAGAGTTCGCTCCGTTGATGGCTACATTGGGAGCTTCCGGATAGAAACCTGTTGCTTGGGTGATGTTTGGCAGGCGGAAAAGCGCCCGAGAAATATCGCGCCCTTCAATCGGAAGTGTTTGTATTTCGGCCGCTGTTAGTTCACTTGAAACCTCTGCATTTCTGCGGTTGATGGTGGTGACACGGTTTTGACGGCCTGATATTACAGCGTCGTTCAAAGTCAGTGTTTTCTGGTTGTACATCAAGATGGCAACATAGGCCGCTTCTTGAGAGCGTATCTGTACCGACATCGTATCAACCAATTGCCGGTCGGCCGTTGAAGTTGCATAAACCAAGTATGTGCCCGCAGTGGATATTGCGAAACGCGCGTACCCTTTTGAGTCTGATGTCTTCTGAGAAATGAATCCTGTTGAAGGGTTTTCAACGACCACGTTTATGCCCGTTTCTGCGCCCAAAGTGGATAGATTGAGCACTTGAACATCGAGGTCAGATTGAGAGAAGGATAGAAAAGCGATAGAAACGAAGAGTAAAGTAATGAGATGTCTCATATAAAGAACGTTAGAGATGAAATAATAAACCATTAATAAACAGGAGCAGAGCAGTGTTACACCAAAGTTGGCGGGGCTCTCAAACCTACATTTAACAGTATATAAAGATCTTCTAACAAAGTATTAACCCTGTGTTGGGGTGCAAGAAAAGAAAAAGAAACTACAAGCTTAGAGATGTGTCTGTGCAATGATTGTGCATGTCCATCAGTGAAGCTTTTCACCAAGTCATAGCTGCTATTGAAGTCGGCTAGTACCGCTTCAATTTGCAGCACCTCCTCAAGACATTTTAGCAGATCGTCGTACACCCGAGGTGTTTGCCATGCGATGCCATTCAGGTCAGCGGTTTCAAAAGCCTGTCGATTGAGAGCGATGAGCCAGGCACCTCCACGACAATCGGCAGCGATGGCGCTCGATTGGTTGGAGTTTTCAAAAGCCAAAACCGAATTTTTCAGCGTTTCGGAATCTGTTGATCCATCGGTACCAATTAGTACTGCCTTTTCGAATCCCATTTGGAACACCGTGCGGTAAGCATTTTGGATTCGCTCCGCGAAAGTCTTACCGACTTGTAGGGTGTGATCAATGACAACAACAGGGTATCCGGTAGCGAGAGCGACAGAGATGGTGCGTTTTTTCAGTGCAGACATCAACCGCGCGTTTATAGTGATAGATGCTTGCGCGAGGAGGCGCTTCTTGCGGGCATCGACAAGAGGGCTATCAGCGAAAACGACTATTGCGGTAGAAGCACACATCAGCGGTAAAGGTAGCTGAATTGATTTGGAGAAATTGTAACAAAAGGTTTACAATAGAATTTCTTTCACATTCTGACGGATCTTGATGGCCAGCATATCGGTAGGAAGGTCGTTCTCATCTGACCCGAAAGGGTCTTCAATTTCTTCTGCCAGCAGCTCCAGACTGCCGAAAATATACAGCGTAAAGGTGGCAATTGGAATCGCCCAGTAGTTGAAGTCGTTCACCAAACCAAACGGCATCGTCAGCGTGTAAGCGAAGATGAATTTTTTGATGAAGATATTGTAAGAGTAGGGAATGGGCGTGTTTTTAATGCGTTCGCAAGCACCAAGGACATCCGTCAGCGACTTGAGTTCTTTGTCTATAAGTATCAGTTGATCACCATTGATTTCGCCATCGCGGTGCAACGTGTGAATGCGGCGGTGCAGTTTCGATGCAAGAAAATTTGGTTTATGATCTATATTATCGAGTTCAGATTTCTGAAATCCTGCGCACTCCTCGAGGTCGTTACCAGACGCATCGTTTCGCAAATGGTCTTTTAAAAGCGAAGGGTAGTTGCCAATCATTGTCGCGAAAAACGTGCGTTGCTCTGTGTTTTGCGAAGGCAGTATGGCGTGTATCTTCAACGATAAGTTTCTACAGTCGTTCACCAATTGACCCCATGCTTTTCTGCCTTCCCACCAACGTTCGTACGCCGTATTTGTTCGGAACACCAAGAGTAAACCGATGACGAAACCAAGCAGAGAGTGGACGAGTATTGTGCTTTTGAACGTAAACCATTCACTGAAATGCAGCTCAGCATAAACCACCAAACTTGTGTATCCTGCAAATAGCAGCAGCACCCAGAACATTTGTCTGAACGTATCGCTTTTGTGGAATTCGAAGATGAGGCTGAACCAACTTTTCGGGTCGTATTTAATCATTTTATATTACGGTCAAGAAAGGTTGTTTCTCATGGCAAACAGCACGATTCCAACGCGCGTTCGCACATTGAGTCGCTCGCAGATCATCTTTCTCCATCCCTCTGTTGTTCGCGGGGAGGTGCTCATGGCATCAGCAATTTCCTTGTTTGTCATTTCAGTACACAAGTACTTGATGAACTCCAATTCTTTGTCGCTAAAACTTAGTCCGGCATTGATCTCAGCATGCGCTTCATCGCTGCTAAGCGTTTTCACCAGTTTACTCGAAACCAAGTCAGAAAAGTGATAACCCGAAGTGTGCACTTCTCGTATTGCGCGCATCAACTCCTCTTGCGAAGCGCTTTTGAGAAGGTAAGCGCGTGCTCCAGCTTTGAGCATACGAATTACACTAATATCGTCATCGAGGGCAGTAAGCGCAATCACCCGCAAATTGGGCTTATTGGTAGTGATCCATTTTGTTGTTGCGATTCCATCTCTCCCCGGCATGTTGATATCCATAAGTACAACATCAACCTTCGTTTTCTTCAACTTATCAATGAGTTCGTCGCCGCCGTTGGCTTCAACAATTACCTCACACGTGCCTTCAGAAATGAGGCGCACCAACCCACTGCGCATGAGGTCGTGATCGTCGGCAATAGCAACTTTAATTGGGGTATCCATCGGTTATAGCGTGGTTCAATTTTATTTGGAAATAGGTTCCTTGGTTCGATGAAGTTACAGCAATATTTCCTTTTAGCAACGCTACGCGTTCGCGCAGACTTTTGAGACCAATGCCTTCTACTACGTTTTTGGGATCAAATCCACTGCCGTTGTCGGAAACAGTTAGGCGGGTTTGATTTTCGTCTTCAAGCACAGATAGTGTAACTTGAATGTCAGAAGCGCCGCTGTATTTCACGGCATTGTTCAGCATTTCTTGTGTGCATCGAAAGAGCATGATTTCTTGTTCTTGGCTCAGCTTCATTGCGTGTTCAGGGGGAGTGTATGTGCAATTGATTTTCGAGGCCGACTGCACCAGTTGACATTCTCTTTCCAAAGCCAAGTCGAGTCCCATATCGGTGATGTAATTGCCATGAAGGCTTCTGCTCAAATCTCTCAGTTCACTGATTACTTCATTGAGCACACCCTTCATTTCTGTTGTCTCGTCGTTTTCTTTCAAACCGTGAAATACGAGGGTGAGACGTTGTCCGAGGTTGTCGTGAATTTCACGCGACACATTTTTAAGCGTCTGCTCCGAAATCTCCAAATGACTTTTTACGATTTCCATGTCGAACTCC
>JANRAA010000108.1 GCA_030728235.1 Flavobacteriales bacterium | reverse complement strand
GCGAGATCCCATACAACCGCAAAGGTAATAATGGGATTGAAAGTTCCTACAAGAATTCGATCAATGACTGATTACGAAACGCTGTGTTGATGAAACCCCTTGATTTGTAGACAGTTTTACAATATACAACCCATTGCTCAAGTTGCTCACATTGATGTAAACGGTAGATCCATTCATGGGTTGGTTGACTACTAAGTTACCCGAAACATCGAAAACCGTCAATTGCATTTTATCTTGCTGATAGTGGCGAACAACGAGTTGATCGCTAACTGGATTTGGGTAAACAACCACATCAAACCCTTCATTCTCAGAAATATACACAGTGGTTTGTTCAACATCAACTCTGATTTCTGCCAGACCAGAGCACGCATCACCATTCCAATTATCAATCACAGAAATTAGCATATACCGTCCTACAGCGCCATTAAAATCTGGCCCTTCTACACCTACATAAGAAGAAACCCCTGTTGCTTGTGGGATTTCGATACTTCCATAGTTCAACCATGTTTCACCATCGAGGCTGAAATCGATGTTGCAATTGCGAATACCAATTCCTGTTTGTCCGACTACGTTGTAATTCCAAATATGCGAAGCATAGAATTCGTGCGGCGAACCAAGATCATACATGATCCAATGTCCGTTCTCGTAAACTGAATTTGGATTATTCGCTACCTCGCAAGACATCCACGCATCTTCCCAATTAATGGAGTGTTCACCAAATTCACATTGCGCATTGGCAAATGAAACAGCAACGAGGCAAATTATAGAGAGTAAAAGATGTTTCATGATTATACGTTTAAAAAGCCCAAAGGCAAGCCATTGTTCACATCAATAAAATTGCCGATGTTCGGCAAAACATAAGGGATATCTCCCGGTTCGACACCCATCCACATGGCCAGTTCAGCGAAATAGGCATCGGCCGACGTTGTGGGCAGCAATACACCGTTGCCCACTTCAAAATCGCTACCCAAAGCCAGGGAAGGATATTGACCATAGATTTGTCCGCCATTTACAGACCCGCCCATAACCATTGAGTTACCACCCCACGCGTGATCGGTACCGTTACCATTTGAAGTAAGGGTGCGTGCGAAATCAGAAATCGTATATGTGGTTACACAGTCAGCCATTTGAATTTCTTCGAGAGCTGCTTGGAACTCTGCCATGGCTTGACTCACAATGGCCAACATTGCTGTTTGGTTGTTCAAGACTTCATCGTGGTGGTCCCATCCACCGAAGGTGATGAAATAGGTTTGACGTGAATGTCCGAGTGATTGATGCGCCGCGATGCTTTTCGCCACCATCTGTAAACTTTTCGAAATCGGGTTCGATTGAGTAAACGGCGACAAGAAAGGAGGAACAGATGCTATTGACGCGCTGAACAGCAAGTGTTGATCGTGTGAATTGATCACTTTTCCTGCGTAAGTGCTCTTGAAAATATCTTGATATTGCTGGTTCAGCATACTTTCAACGCTGCCGCCGAGAAATTGAGAGAACGGGTCTGTTCCATCGAGTAATTCGATGCCAACGCTGCCATTTCCTGTATTCTGAATTGCATATTCGACAACATCATTTCCTGTTTGGAAGGTATTGACACCTGCTAGAGAGATGCCCATGGCGACATCTTGGTTGGTGTTCAAGGTCGACAGAATATCTGCCATTCGTCCGCCCCACCCTTTCGCAGATCGCTCTTGAGGAAGCGATGTCTGCCACTGCTGTATTTGATCTGCGTGCGACAGCAAGCCAAGCGGCAAAGTGGCTGTTCCTGCTAAGATTTGCTGTTTTGTTGTTGGTTCGCGCAGCGTTCCGACATTCGATACGAAGGCCAACTTTCCATCATTGAATAATTGTTGAACCTCTGGCATCGATGGGTGCACAGCGTATTGATAGCCTGAACCGTCGGTGTAGTTTAGCGGCAGGATGCTTCCTTGCGGAAGTGCCAAGTTGGATCTTGTAGCTGCATATTGGTCGTATATCTCACCGGTGTAAGGCACCAACATGTTGTAGCTATCGTTTCCTCCTGCGAGCAGGATGCAGACCAAAGCTTTGTAATCATCATTGAACGGACGAGGCATAGCCGCCATGCGCATCGGCTTGGCACTCAGTGCTCCGATCATGCCGAGGTTCAAAAACGAATTCAAAAAAGTCGTCGTACCCAACGCAGCACAACTCGCTTGTCCGAGGAAAGCCCTGCGTGAAACACCTTTTCTCTGATTATTTTTGGATGACATAGTCGGGAGATATTAAGGTTAAGAAAATGCCTGATTTCACTGCGGCTTCTTCATCAAAGAATGCCAAAGTGGATATGGTTTCAGCGATGGTAGCTTTTGTTTCATCGCTCATCGTTCCGCCGAGGAAAATCAAGTTCAGCCGTTCGGTGAGCACTTCTGGCTGATTCACTAGCGCCAATTCATCGGTTATATCAATGAGAACGAAATCTTCGATTGGGACATTGGCAATATCACCTTCGGGATAGCCGGGAACATCAAGACTCGGAATTGTAGAGACCTCCATGTAGAAACCTCCGAGCAGCCAAGCAAATACCAGATTCACGTAATTAACAGAAGTGGCTGAGGTCAACAGCTGAAACTCCGGCGCCACAAGGCCTTGATCAAATATTTCTCCATGAGGAGAGTATGAAGGCAAGAAAAAATTGAACACACTCGGCGAAGCCAGCACATGTTGATTCACAATCTGTTCGAAATAATAAGCACTATTCCAAGGGCGATTGGTTTGATTGTTCGCATCGAACGCCCGCATAAATTGTGTGTATCGCACGATCGGCTCGCGCATTTTCCCGCTTGAAGGTAGGTCAATCCAAGAACAGTCGCGCGCTTCATCATCCAACAAAATTGCTTTGATAACAGCTTTCATATCGCCTCGAACACCATCTCCATTGTCGTTGAAAGCTTGAGCTACACGCTCAACGTATTCAGGACTTGGGTTTGACTTGACCAACCTTTGAATCAGCTGTTTGCCAATGAACGGACCTACATTTGGGTGATTGAACAAGTTGTCGATGACGTCTTGAATATCTTCATTTCCCGTTTGTCCGGCTGGCACTACTTGTCCGTTCAACAAGTACTTCTCACCCGGTTCGTGCCACTGTTGAAACATCACCATCGGCATGTACATATTGATGCTTGGAACTGTGTTATATGGGCTATCCCAAAAAACAGAAATTGAACTTAGGTCTTCCCAATGGCTCCAATATTCAGCAGGGCCTAGTCCAGTAAACACCTTGGCATACTCTTGAATATCGTCGTTGTCGTATGTCGGAATGGGTTCATTATCGGCGTCGACCTGTATTGATCCATCTTGATTCAATTCATACAATCCGATAGTAAAAAGCTGCATTACCTCGCGGGCGTAATTCTCATCAGGGTGGATATTATTGACCGCGTCGGTTTTTTCATTGTTCAAATGACTGAGGTAGAAACCCATGGCAGGGTGAAAAGTAACCTCTTCGAGGATGTCGCGGTAATTGCCAAAAGCATTCTTGTACAAGACATCGTAGTAGTCGGCCAGACCCATCGCCACCAAATCGAGTTGAGACTTTTCTGAAACAACCAAAATCTCGCTCAAAGCCAATGCTATGCGCTGACGCAGTTGGTCTTCACCTTTCATGGTGTTGTTCCACCACGCTTGTCGCCAGTAAACCGACACTGGAAAAATTGTACCGTTGCCGATGATTTCACTCTCTCCCCACTGATCAATGTATAAATCAACGAAGTAATCCCAAATCATTTGAGTGGTATCTCGGTACGACATGGCAGGCATCGCATATTGCAAATCAATCCACGCTTCAGGACCGATGGCTGCTACTTCAGATATCAATTCATGATTTGCACCTAGGGTTGATTGGCTCAAGAATCGCGAAGCATCGAATAGATGTTCCTGCATTCCTTGTCCGTTTATGGTGGCTACCGCCGATGAACCATTCGATTGGCTCGAAGAGGTTACCACTACCCCGTTAACCTGTCCGGCACCGAAGTGATCATTGACTTGAGCTTGGGCTAAGCAAAGAGTCAGCAAAGAGCTACTCAGCAGTATCAGTCGTTTCATACATTGGTTATTTCGATAAAAAGGTAATCATTATCCAAAGGGAGGATTTTATGATAACGCTATTTAATAGACAACCAATATTTGAAAAGTTGCATTCATGATTAAAAAAAAAATTTAGACCTCGATCGAAAGTCCGTCGTACGCCAGTTCAACGTGAGTTGGAAGTGCGTTAGCAACGACCTCGTGTTTACCCAACAAATGAGAGATATGCGTCAAATACGCCTTCTTTGGTTTAAGAAAATCAATGATTTCCAGCGCTTCGGATAGACTAAAGTGCGACATGTGGGTTTGAATGCGCAATGCGTTCAATACGAGGACATCCAGACCTTTTAATTTTTCCAATTCTGCTGGCGCGATATAGTTGGCGTCTGTTACGTAGGCAAAATTCCCGATACGGAATCCCAGAACCGGCATTTTATAGTGCATCACCTCCACGGGAGTAAATTGCATCTCCCCTATTTTGAATGGCCCACCATCGATGGTTTTCAGTTTCACTTCCGGCACGCCGGGATATTTTGTTTCTGCGAAAACATAGTGAAACTCTCGTCGCAAGGCTTCTTGTACCCGCGGGGTGGCAAAAACATCCATTTCCTTGTGCTGAGAAAAATTGAAAGCCCTGATGTCGTCGAGACCGGCAACATGGTCTTTGTGCTCATGGGTAAAAACCACTGCATCGAGGGTTTCGACCTTCTCACGCAGCATTTGCTGACGGAAATCAGGACCTGTGTCTATCACCACATTCATGCCTTCACTGGAAAGCATAACAGATGTCCGCAGCCGTTTATCTCTGCTATCATCAGACAAACAAATAGCGCATTTACAAGCAATTACAGGAACACCTTGTGAGGTGCCAGTACCGAGGAAGGTAACCTTCATGGACGTAAAATTAAACCTTCGGATGAAATGAACGTCAATTGGGTATCAACAAAAAAAATAGCCATGATAAGAACGAAAAATCTTTACCAGACATTCATCATTGCAATCATTTCGAGTGCATTGTTATTGGGTTGCAAAAAAGAAAAGAATACCGACGATACATTGGCGGCTTCTAACGAAGTGTCGTTCATGGTTGCTGAAAAATCGTTCTCAGACGATATTGAACACATCACCAAAAGTGGGCTTATTGATACTAACTGCTCAGGTGAAGGATTCATTGCATCATGCGTAACCGTTACAGATTCAGGCGAAGGTGTTTATCCTAGAACCATTGTTTTGGATTACGGAGACGGCTGTGAAGGCCCTGGAGGAAACATACGCAGTGGCACCATACTCATTTCGCTTACAAACGACATGTCGCAAGTTGGTGCAACACGAACCGTTACCTTTCAAGATTTTGCTTTAAACAACAAACAACTCGTTGGCAGCCGCATAACCACCCGACTTGAAAACACCGCCAACGGAGAGCCACAATTTGCGCGCAGCATTGATATGACTATTTCGTATATCGGCACGATTGAGCGACACTTCACAGAAAACATTGTTTGGACATCGGGATATGACACCGAAGCATGCGGAGACAACGTCTTCACAATTACAGGATCTGGCTATGTTATCAGGCCCAATGGGGTTGTGGTTAACCGCACAATTTCAGTACCTTTGGTGCGTGACTTCATCTGCGGATATACAGTATCTGGAGTGATAACAATAGATGCCCCGAACGGCATCAGAATCATTGACTTTGGGAATGGCACATGCGACGATGAAGCCACTGTGCTTTTCAATGGCAATACAACAACCATCGTGTTGCACTAAAAATAATCGGTTAAGTTAAAAGAGGGCGGCAACCATTTTGGGGTCGCTCTTTTTTCGTTTATAGATCATGCTCGAATTCACACTTTTTAAAATACGACCTTGGCAAAGTGCAGTATATTGTCCAAAAATCACCCATGCATCCAAACACAAAACTGCTTCACGATTTCTACCTCGCTTTTCAGGACAAAAACCACAGCGGGATGCAAGCATGTTATGCTGAAGACGCGCACTTTTCAGATCCCGTTTTTCAAAATCTGAATACCCTTCAGGTTCGCAAGATGTGGGAGATGTTGGTTACTCGAGGTAAAGATTTGCAGATTGTGTTCAGCGATATTGAAGCTGATGATCAGAAAGGTAAAGCACATTGGGTTGCAACATATACTTGTTCGCCGACAGGCACGAAAGGCGTTAACGATATTAATGCAACGTTCGAGTGTGTAAACGGCAGTCTCACACAA
>JANRAA010000107.1:3761-6294 GCA_030728235.1 Flavobacteriales bacterium | reverse complement strand
CACATGGCATTGAGATAGACACTTCGTAAGCATCAAATACTGGTGCTGTGGTGTCAACGATGTGAATCAATTGAGTTGCTTCAGCTGAATTTCCACATGCATCAACCGCAACGAATGTGCGAAGCATGTAGTATTCTTGCGGACAAGATCCGTTATCAGCATAAGCGTCAGAGTATGTTACAGTAACATCAGAACACAAGTCAGATGCAAGCGCTTCTGAAGCTGGGATTTCAGTGTTACATTCAACAGTCATTGCGTCTGGAACAGCAGTGAAGAAAGGAGCTTGAGTATCAACAAAGTTGATAGTTTGTACACCCATTACTTCGTTACCACAGTCATCGAATCCACGGAAGATGCGACGTAGCGTGTACTCAGCAGGACAATCACCATCTTCGATTTCTTCAATCATCTCGATTTCTACAGATTCGTCACAGTTGTCAACTCCGATTGGGTAAACAACAGCTGGGAATTCGTCAGAACACTCAACAACAAGATCACCTGGGAATTCAACGAATTCTGGAGATGTAGTATCAATAACAGTAACGATTTGCTCGTCTGTAGTTTCATGCTCACAGTAATCGGTAGCAACCCAAGTACGAACAATGATGAAAGATTGTGGACAATCGTCTCCGTCTTCTTGGATTGATTCAGAGTAAGTGATGGTTACTTCGTTAGCACAGTTGTCTACACCGTAAACATCTCCTGCAGAGAAGTAGTAACCTCCGTCATTCATTGAAACATCAGAACACTCAACAGTCATGTCTTCAGGAACGTTTACCAACGAAGGCGCTGTAGTGTCAGTGATAGTGATGTATTGCTCAACGCTAGAAACGTTACCGCACTCATCAGTAGCCTCATAAACACGGTACAATACACCCAAACATCCACCTGATTGAAGAACTTCTTCAATGATTTCAACAGAAGCTGATCCACAGTTGTCAGAAGCAGTCAATGTGTAAGCATCAACGTCTTCGCAAGGGATGGCAGTGTAGTAGGTGTAAGCATCAAAGGTAGGAGCAGTAGTATCTTGAACATTGATCACTTGTGTGAAATCAGATGTGTTACCACACTCGTCAGTTGCTGACCATACACGGATGATTGTGTAGTTTCCTACGCAGTTTCCTTCTTGAATGGTTTCTTCGTACGACAAAACAATCGCATCAACCAATGAACAGTTGTCGGTAGCAGTTACTTCTGGTGCAGCTGGAACAGCATCACACTCAGCAGTTACTTCAGCAGCTGGAAGACCTTCCATTACTGGAGCTTCGTTGTCAACAACGTTTACATTCCATGAAATGTCTGCGCGGTTGTCGCAAATATCAAATGCAGCCCAAGAATGAGTTACAACGAATTCATTTGCACACTCACCAGCAGCAGTTACTTCACCAAGGTATACAATGGTAACTTCACCAATGCAGTTGTCTACAGCAGATACTGCTGGAATCTCAACTGGGTAGTTCTGACAATCAACTGTGATGTCAGCAGGGAAGTCAATAAATTCTGGAGCGATTTCATCATTAACGATGATTGTCTGGAAAGCAACACTTGCGTTACCACAAGCATCAACCGCACGGTAGATGTAAGTGAATTCAGTGTTGTTTGCACAATCAGTGTTGAAGTTAGGCTCACATGAAGCGTCTGCGTTCACGTCACCGTGACCTTCAATCCACTCTCCGTTGATGTATCCGTCATAAGTAAACCATGCAGAAAGTCCGTAACCACAGTTTTTGTTGTTAGCACCCAATCCGATCTGAAGACCGAAGTAGTAGCTATCCGGCATGTGATAGAAAGACAATGTGTTACCAGCTAGATCGCCAGCACCAGTCATTGTTGAGAAACCATTCACCATTTCGTAGTAGGTGTAAGTCTCAAACAAGTTACCATCAGCTGCGCATCCTAGATCGTCTTTTACGTTACGTCCAAGTCCAGACCATGTAGCCCAGTCAGCAGCATTTTCAAACCAGAAGTCAACAACGAATGATTCGTTTGCGTTAACGTCGTTTACAATCGTTCCATACAAATGAGCAGTTCCATCAACAAACTGGTCGAAGTAACCTCCGTTAGCATCGAACAAGAAGTTCGCTGATGAAGTGATACCAGCTTCATACAATGATGGCAACCACAATGCCCAGTCATCACCAGGACCAAATGCAGTGCTCAAATCACATGAGTTAATCAACTCACCAGTGTTTGATTCAACAGTCTCAACCTCAAATTCGCTTCCTGAACATCCGTCAGTAGCAGTAAGGCTTTCTGGACCAGGCACGTCTTCTAAGCAAGATACAAGAACCTCAGCATCGAATTCAGAGAATTCTGGACCAGTGAAATCAGTAATAGTAACAGTGAACAAACGCTCAACAGAGTTGCCACAAGCATCAATAGCAGTAAACTGCTTACCGCAAATAGCAACAACAGGGCACTCAAGACCTTCAGTGATCAAGAATGGCTCGTAGATAAGCTCTGCTCCGCAGTTGTCGGTAATTTGAGGGAAAGATACTTCGTTAGCATCCAGGTAAGCAAGTACTTCCTGAAG
>JANRAA010000107.1:0-3751 GCA_030728235.1 Flavobacteriales bacterium | reverse complement strand
TGAGTGTCCTGAACAGTGATAGTTTGTGTACACATTTCTGTGGTTTCGCCGTCTGTAGCGATCCACGTTCTAGCAATCACAAGTGGACAACTGTTGTTTGAAATTTGGTTATCCATAAATGAGATAGTCAAATCGCCAACGCAGTCGCTAGTTTCGATTAGGGGTAGGAGGTTTAGTGATTCTGGTGAAATGTCTGTTCCACATTCTACAGTAACGTCTGCAGGACAAGAGATAGTAATCTCAGGTGAACATACAGGTACGCAGCTAAGTGAGAAGTTGAAAGGACCACTGTCTCCATCGGCATCACCATCGCCATCAAATCCGGTTACGTACAAAAAGTACTCAACACCAGATTCGCCAAAAAAAGTAACTTCGGCATTCAGACCTGGGCCTGAATCATCGTCTCCGGTTAGACAAACCAAATCGTTACATGAACCAGTATACACTCCAACAAAAGTGTCGAAGTTGCTCTGATCATCTGCTTCATTCAAAATGAGCGTAACGAAAGCATTGGTTCCAACGTGCTTGAACCAAACACCTGGCTCTCCAGCAACCTGACCAGATGGTGTGTTGCCGCAAAAATCTAGATCATCTGAATTCGCGAATTCAGTGGTTCCATCCAATACCTGACCACATTCAATTGGTAAGGCACCAGAACACAAATCGTTGGAAGGGAATTCACCCTGTCCAAAGACAAAAGTTGACATAAACAATGCAATGGTAACAAGTCCCACCGTTGCGTAATCGGTGACGCTTGTCCATGTACATCGCACAAAACTGCTCACAAGAGCACTCGTAGAATGTTTCATTTGAAGAAAGGTTAATTAAACAAAAAGTTAAATAAGCAAAACAGCAAGGACTACTGTACAGATGATTTAAGAATAGCTCTGATGGGTTGCGAGCCCACAATTGATTTCGGTACAAAGATACAGATATTCGATAAATATCCAAATAAGTTCGACGAAAAATGCAATAAGTCGGATTAAAATAGATTTTATTTCTTGGCTTTCTGTGTAAATTGCTGTTATGAATCAAGGTATTATAAAAGTGCCTCTTGCTCCTGTAAGGCTCGAAAACAATGATAAATCAGAAATGACTTCTGAATTTCTCTTTGGTGAACCGGTGAGAATTTTAGAGGAGAGAAATAATTGGGTAAAATGTGCATCTTTTGTCGATGAATATGTCGGATGGATCGATAAAAGAATGTTTTACGGGGTCGATTTGGGTAATTTCGACAAGATTTACAGGAGCGAATCCATCCTTGAAAAGGTACATTCTCCTTTCGGTGTCTTAAATATTCCCGCTGGTTCTTGGTTATACCCTGAAATCAATGTCCTTTATTTAATTCCTCGCGAGACGAAAGCAACACCAACTGAATGGGCGAGTCTGTTTCTCGGTGCACCATACAGATGGGGAGGGAAATCGATTTTGGGCATCGACTGTTCTGGGTTGACGCAACTGTCTTTTTCGCTTACGGGGGTGAATATCCCGCGCGATGCCTACTTGCAAGCTGAAATAGGAGAGGGGATTCCATTCATTGACCTTGCTGAAACGAATGACTTGGCGTTTTTCGATAATGCGGAAGGTCGAATAACCCACGTTGGAATTGTATTAAAGGATGATGGCGATTCGAAGATCATCCACTCCTCTGGAAATGTGCGCATCGACAAGCTCGATCATCAAGGAATCTTTAACGAAGAAACAGGCCAGTATTCTCACAATCTGCGATTCATAAAAAGGATCACTATATAATATAGGTATAATCCTTAACCATGCTGTTTGCTGCTCAAGTGGCTTTGTTGTAGATTTCACCAGAATTTAGAACTATGCAACTCTCAACCATCGACTGGGCAATCATCGCTGCTTTCTTCTTAATATCTCTGCTAATCGGATTGCTTACCATGCGCAAAGCAGGAAGCAGTGCAGCTGAGTTTTTTCTATCAGGTAGAAATATGCCGTGGTGGCTGCTCGGGGTGTCGATGGTAGCAACTACGTTCTCTGCAGATACACCAAATCTTGTAGCCGATATCGTCAGACAAAATGGGGTGTCGGGCAACTGGGTGTGGTGGGCTTTCTTGCTCACAGGGATGCTCACCGTTTTTGTCTATGCCCGATTGTGGCGCCGTTCCAAAGTACTCACCGATATTGAGTTCTATGAACTGCGATATAGCGGCAAAGAAGCTGCTTTTTTAAGGGGGTTCAGAGCAATTTATCTGGGTGTGTTTTTCAATGTGGTGATCATGGCCACTGTATGTTTGGCTGCAGCGAAAATTGGAAGTGTGCTACTCGGAATTCCTCCATGGAAAACACTTCTCTTGGCTTCAATAATTACAGTTATCTATAGCACCCTTGGTGGATTAAGAGGGGTGCTAATTACAGATTTTGTCCAATTCATTTTTGCAATGATTGGCTCAATCGGTGCAGCAATATTTGTCGTAAACCTTCCAGAAATTGGCGGAATCGATGTGCTTGTCGCAACACCGGCACTGCAAGATAAACTGTCGCTCATTCCAGATATCTCAAACGGTGATTTGTTTATTGGCATTTTCATCATCCCCTTGGCTGTGCAATGGTGGAGTGTGTGGTATCCTGGCGCTGAACCTGGTGGTGGTGGATACATAGCACAGCGGATGCTATCGGCCAAAAATGAGAACCATGCCATTGGAGCGACGCTGTTTTTCAATGTAGCCCACTACGCACTGCGCCCTTGGCCATGGATCGTTATCGCTCTAGCATCTTTAATCATTTTCCCTGATCTCGACTCCATTCAACAAGCGTTTCCAAATGTCGATGCATCTATCATCGGACACGATTTGGCGTATCCAGCGATGCTGACGTATTTGCCTGCTGGTTTGCTCGGTTTGGTAGTAGCGTCCCTAATGGCGGCGTTTATGAGCACGATTTCAACTCACCTCAATTGGGGGGCGAGCTATGTGGTTAACGACTTTTATTTGCGCTTTGTGAATCCTGCTGCGAACGATAAACAGCTAGTTAATGTTGGTCGCATCGCAACGGTGCTGCTGATGGTGCTCGCCGCTTTTGGTTCATTTTTTATCGGAAGCGCTAAAGAAGGTTTTAATGTGTTGCTTCAAATAGGAGCAGGCCCGGGGTTGATCTTTATCCTTCGTTGGTTCTGGTGGCGCATTAATGCATATACGGAAATCGCAGGTATGGTAATCTCTTTTATTTATGCCATTACCATATTGATTCTAAAGCCCGACTGGCCACAATGGGTTACCTTGGTTACTGGTGTAGGTATTACAACAGTGGGCTGGCTTGTGGTAACCTTCATGACACCGCCAACCAATGAAGAAACTTTGAGGTCTTTTGCGTCACTCATTCGTCCGTCAGGAAAGAAATGGAAGGAATTAGCCAATATCGAAACTGTTAAAGGCGATGGTAGCCTGCCTCTTCAAATACTGAGCATGATGCTGGGAACAGGATTCGTCTACGCTTTGCTTTTCGCAATCGGAAAATTGATCTACAACCAAATAGGTGAGGCTTGTCTTATTTTCGGCGTTGCTGCCATTCTCGGACTATCACTGCTCACTATCTGGCGAAGATTGAAGAGGGCTTAATTGCTGTAAAACCGCGTGTTGGTCTGTCGCATTTTCCTAAGCAATGGACTGCATCTATATCGGTCTTCACGATACAAGTCGTACAAACTGTCGAGTCTGGAAACAACCAAATCAATTCCAATTTCATCTGCCCATTTCAAAAGTCCCTTAGGGTAATTCACTCCTTTGGTCAT
>JANRAA010000106.1 GCA_030728235.1 Flavobacteriales bacterium | reverse complement strand
GAATGGTAGACAACTTCAACAATGCCGACGGCGACGGATGGGATCAAGGAGTTGGAACATCGGAACCGTTGGATAGCGATGGTGATAACATACCGAACTATACCGATTTGGATAGCGACAATGACGCCATTGCCGACATAGAAGAAGCCGGAGGTGAAGACCAGAACGACGACGGGGTAGTTGACAACTTCATCGATCAAGACGGCGACGGATGGGACGACAACGAAGCCAACGACAATCCGGTGGATACCGATGGCGACGGCACACCAGACATCCTCGATCTCGATTCAGATGGTGACGGCATCAACGACATCGACGAGGGAGGTAACGGATATGCAGACACCAACAACGACGGTGTAGTCGACAACCTCGAAGATGCCAACGGAGACGGTTGGATTGACGGAGGGTCTAGTACCAGCACAGTTCCTGACACCGATGGTGATGGAGACCCGGATTACCAAGACCTCGATTCAGACGGCGATGGCATCGATGACGAGTTGGAAAACGACCCGAACGGCGATGGCATTGGTCCGGATGATACCGATGGCGACGGCATCCCTGACTACCAAGACCTTGATTCAGACGGTGATGGACTTACAGATGCTGAAGAGTGGGACGTTACTGGCGACGGCATTGGTCCTGACGATTGCAACAACGACGGCATTCCGAACTACCTCGACGCATCGCTTTGCGACATCTCCATACCGCAAGGCTTCTCGCCAAACGGAGACAGCGTAAACGATCTCTTCGTAATTGACGGACTCATTTATTACCCGAACAACACCATGACCATTTTGAACCGTTGGGGCAATAAAGTATTCGAATCAGGTGAGGGAGGTTATCAAAATGATTGGGACGGAACCAACCAATTTGGTGTAACAATAGGAGGCAACCTGCTTCCAACAGGCACCTACTTCTACATCTTCGACCCAGGTCGTGAAGACGAACAAGGAAAGGCCATTGAGCCCGTAACAGGCTACATATACCTCAACAGATAAAATGAGGAGGAACCAAGAAATGAAAAAGCAAATGAACACGAACATAAATTCATCGAGGATGAGGAAATCCATCACCCTGCTGATTGGTTGTGTTATCGCCCTAGGCGCATACGCCCAGCAAGACGCAATGTTCACGCATTATGCCTTCAACACCTTAGCGGTAAACCCTGCATATGCGGGAAGTCGCGATGCACTAACCGTTACGGCCTTGCATCGCAGTCAGTGGGTTGGCTTCGACGGCGCACCAACAACACAAACCCTGACCCTGCACACACCCTTTGCGAATGATCGAATGGGAGTGGGACTTTCAGTGCTGAACGATAAAATTGGCCCCCTTAAGTCTACCTCGTTCGCCGCAGACTTTGCCGCTCGGATTCCGATCACTGAAAAAGGGCGATTGGCCTTTGGTATCAAAGGGATGCTCAACATGGTGCAGGGAGGTTTGACCGATTTGCAACTCGATCAAGACAACGACAACGCCTTTTCAACCAACATCCAAAACGAGGTGCTGCCTAACTTTGGTGTCGGATTGTACTACTACACTACCAAGTGGTATGCAGGGGTATCGGTCCCTAAACTGATTGAAAACGAACTGCTTACCATTCAAGGCGTTGTAAATCCTTCAGGTGGAGGAGAAGCACGACACTATTTCTTTATTGCAGGAACCGTATTCAACCTCACCAAGAATTTGAAATTCAGACCAACAACCTTGGTGAAGGTAACCGAAGCCGCTCCGGCTGAAGCCGATGTAACAGGTATGTTCGTTATTCAAGACAAAATTGAATTGGGAGCCATGTACAGAACGCTTGATGCTGCTGGTTTGCTGCTCGGGTATAACATCAATCCACAGTTCCGAATCGGTTATTCGTTCGACTGGTCGTTCACAAACACGACGTTCAAATACAACAGCGGATCGCATGAAATCATGCTCAGATATGACTTCATATACGGCGATCAAGGTAAAATCAGATCTCCTCGTTACTTCTAAACAGCCCCACACATGAAACCACTCACATCACATTTGAAGTCGGCGCTGATTGCAAGTCTTGTGCTACTCAACCTACCTCTTTTAGCACAGAAGTCAACCAAAGAAGTGAAGGCCGACAAGCTGTTTGAAAAGTATTCATTTTCTGCAGCAGCAGCGAAATATGAAGCCGTTGACGGATTGACCATTGATGGTAAGCGACGTTTGGCGGAGGCCTACCTCAACACCCAAAAGTACGAGCAAAGCAGGTTGGCTTACGAACAGTTTATCACAACCTATGAAGCTACGGCTGAAGATATGTTCAACTACGCAAGCGTATTACGTATTCAGGGAGATTATGTCGCTAGCGCTGATTGGATGTTGCGCTTCAAAGACCTCGCACCAACCGACGCCCGAGCAATCAATTATACGAGTGATGCCGATAAACTTGCCAAGATTCAAGCAGATGGCGGACAATTCGAGATCAAGCACCTCGATGTCAACTCTGCGCAACAAGATTTTGGTCCGGCCTACTACAAAGACATGGTGGTTTTCGCCAGCTCACGCGAAGGTGTTAAAGCAGTAAAACGCAACTACAACTGGAACGGAAAGCCGTTTTTAGATATGTATTTGGCCGACCAATCGGGAGGTAAGCTCAAAAACCCGAGAAAGTTCACAAATCGATTGAACAACAAACTGCATGAAGGACCTGCGTCATTCAACGGAGCGGGGGATTTCATGGCGTTTACCAGGAACAATTACGACGGAAAAAGTGCGGATGGAGTAGTGAAACTGCAACTCTTTTTCAGCGCTAAAGCGGATGGTGAATGGGGTGATCCTGTGCCTTATGCGTTGAATAGTTCAGAGTATTCTGTCGGACATCCGTGGCTGTCAGCCGATGGAAAAACGATGTACTTCGCCAGCGACATGCCAGGCGGATTTGGTGGGGTCGACATCTATCGTGTGTCGAAAACAGACGATGGTTGGTCAACACCAATCAACCTTGGAAAAAACATCAATACAGAAGGAAATGAGATGTTCCCTTTTGTGCATGAAACAGGAAAAATGCTGTTTTTCGCAAGCAACGGACACATCAGTTTGGGAGGATTGGACGTATTTGTCGCCCCCCTCAATGATGGCAATGCAGGAGCCGCTCAAAACGTTGGAGCACCGCTGAACTCGAAGCTCGATGATTTTGCATTGATCCTCGACAATGAAATGAAAACTGGATTTTTCTCTTCGAACAGAAGCGATGGCAGTGGCGACGACGACATCTATGCGTTTAACCTGCTCAAACCATTCAACTTCGGAAAGATCATAAGAGGAACGTCAAGAGACAAAGCCGGCGACATCCTTGCGAACGCAAGCATAAACCTGTACAACGACAAAGGAGAAATCGTAGAAACGGTTTTGAGCAATGAGAATGGGATGTACGAGTTTTTGGTTGATAAAGACAAAGATTGGGTGCTTTCAGGAAATAAGAAAGAATATTTTGAAGGCAAAAACATGGCCTCTACAGCCACCGATGAAGAAGTTGTGATTGCTGATTTGATGCTCGAGAAAGACCCAGGTCTATCGTTGTTTACCGTGGTCACCGACAAAGAATCGGGAGCTCCGATTCCGAATGTTACCCTCACGCTCATCAATAAATTGACAGGCGAAGAAGAGAAAGTGAACATGGGTGCAAATGCCGAATATTTGAAGCCGCTAGCAAGCAATAAGCTCAACGATAAGGTGAATTACGACTTGCGCATTGAAGCGCCAGGATACCTTGCTAAATCTGCGAACTACACGGCGGTGCTTGACAGAGAGGGTCGTTACGACATCCACAAAGCGCTCGATTTACGATTGGACAAAATCACCGAAGGGGAAACGCGATTGGAAGATTTGATCGACATCAACCCAATCTATTTTGACCTTGGGAAATACAAAATCCGTCCGGATGCTGCCTTGGAGCTAGAAAAAATAGTCCAAGTGATGAACGAAAACCCAACCATGATCATCGAGTTGGGATCGCATACCGATTGCAGAAGCAGCTACGGTTTCAACGAGAAGCTTTCTGACAACCGCGCCAAGGCTTCTGCTGAATACATCAAAAAGAAAATCACAAATCCAGAAAGGATCTACGGCAAAGGATATGGCGAAAGCCAGTTGAAAGTCGATTGTCCGTGCGAAGGAACCGTGAAATCTGACTGCTCAGAAGAAGAGCATCAAAAGAACCGTCGTACTGAGTTTAAAATCATCAAGATGTAAACTCAAAACACCAAAACATTAAAGGTTTTATTCGCAGTCCGTTGAAGAAATTCGCGGGCTGCTTTATTTTAAGCGAAATGCAACAAGGCAGATGTCATCGGTTTGTTCTGTGTCTCCCTTCCATTCTTGCAGCACATGCGTTAAACGCGATGCAATAATATTCACAGGATAGTTTGCCAGTTCACTCAAAAGCTTTCGAAATCTCGGTTTGCCGAATTTCTTATCGCCCAACCCACCAAATTGATCTGGAAAGCCATCGGAACTGAGGAAAAGTATGTCGCCACTATTGTATTTGATGTGATGACGATGGAAGGCATGAATAGACGGCTCACCTATCGAACGACGGTCGACATCAAGAGTGTGCAATTGATTGTTCTGCCACAAAAAGAGCAAACCTCTCGCCCCAGCGTAATCAACTGTTTTCGCTACGGGGTCAATTACGCACAGAGAAACGTCCATGCCATCATTCATTTGCGATTGTGAGGTGTTAAACTCCTTTTGAAATTGCACGTTTGTCAGATCGAGAATGGTTGCCGGGTTTAACATGTCATCGGCCTCAACGGCAGCGCGCAAAGCCCTGTAGGCCATGATGCTCACAAATGCACCAGGAACGCCATGTCCGGTGCAATCTACCACTCCAATGACAATCTTTCCAGACCGTTCTTCGCAGTAATAAAAATCACCACTAAGAACATCCTTTGGCTTAAGGAAAAGTGCTGCTTGATCATTGGCGGCACCACACATAACATCCTTTGAAAGTATAGACTCTTGCAGCTTTCTTGCATACCTGATGCCTGCGGTCAATTCGTCGTTTTGATGGGATGTTTTTTTGAGCAGGTCAGATATGCGGTTCTCAAATCGAAAGTTTGCACGTTTCAAGAATATCATTCCAAGCACAATAGCCGCTGCCGCGGATGAGGAAGCCACAGATACAAATGTCAGGTCGACATCTCCCAATCCAATGTTTTCTGGTGAGGCTCCAGCCCAACGGTGCAAGGGGTTGTAAAGCACGAGAATGCCCAAGTTGAGCGTTAAGCTGATCATGAGCGCTGTTCGCTGACGAAGATCGAAAACGACCAACGGCACAAATGATAGTCCGATCAAGAAAAACCGCGGATTGTAGTAGCTGCCTTCATGAATCATCAAAGGATGATGCAGTTTCGAATGTATGGTCGATACCAAAAGCATCAGAGGTAGTCCGCTAGATAGCAAATACTGACTGAATTTGGCGTGACCTCTCGCATTGAGTGCCACACCAAGCGTCAGACTGAAAGCCAGAACCGATAGCCAAGAAAGCATAACGGTGTTTTCAGGGAACAACAACCACATCGCGAAAAGTAAACAGAGAGTAAGCAACATCAACGTTGCGCTCATCTGGTTCGAAAGGACGAGTGAACGCGTAGAAACAGCGTTATTGTTGGGGTTGATGCCCGCAAACGATATGTGATACCAGACTTTTAAGAGCATTTCTTTCGAGTAGCACCTAAGGTTTACGAACAACCACCCACTAAGTTACCAACAAGAGCGCCAAAAAAATTTCAGAGGAATTGTAACTACGATATAGAAAACGCGTACCTTCGATTAAAATAATACCCTCATTCAGAATAGTATAGGCCGATCGGCTTCACATAATTTCCCCCTCGCATTTTTTTTAATCCTTCATAAATGAACATTTTTGTTACAAAGTTGGGTCCCAATGTATCCAACGCAGACCTGCTGGACATGTTCAGCAAATTTGGCGAAGTAGCTTCTGCCAAGCTGATCATGGACCGCGAAACCGGTAATTCTAAAGGCTACGGGTTCGTAGAAATGGAAAACGATGCCGAAGGTAACGCAGCCATTGAAGCCCTTGACGATACCGAGGTAGATGGCCGTCGTATTGTTGTTAAGAAAGCTCGTCCACGTGAAGAAGGTGGCAGCGGAGGCGGTGGCTTCCAACGTCGTCCTGGTGGCGGTGGTGGCGGCGGTGGCCGTTTCAACAATGATCGCGGTAACAGCGGTGGCGGTTACAGCGGCGGCGGTGGTGGCGGTGGCTACGACCGTGGTGGAGATCGTCGCGGTGGCGGCGGTGGCGGCTGTGACTG
>JANRAA010000105.1 GCA_030728235.1 Flavobacteriales bacterium | reverse complement strand
CTCATGCTGCCGCAGCACTCGACGGAATAGAAGTTCAAATCAGCAACCTCGTGCTTCCAAAGCACAGCAAACCTTTGATCATTGAAGGCGCTGGTGGATTGATGGTACCCTTGAATGCCAATCAAACAATACTCGACTTATTACAAGTTTGGAGCATTCCAGTGATCCTTGTGAGCAGCAACTATTTGGGCTCTATCAACCACACCTTATTGACCATTGAAGTCTTAAAGCAACGTGGCATCCCCTTGGCAGGTGTTCTCTTCAATGGCGATGAATACATCTCTTCAGAATTTGTCATTGAGCATTACGGTGGAGTGAATATTTTGGGCCACATACCGACGTTTGAAGCACTCAATCACGAAAGCGTGAAGACATTTGCTGATTCATGGCGTGATGAGTTGATTGCGCGATTAGAACGCACGCATCCGCTTCGACCAGAAATTGAGAACCGAGTTCGATTGATTCTTTAAAATAGCAGATAAAAAAAAAGCCTCCCGAGGGAGGCTTTTTCATGCAATATTGTTTCCACTTACTGCTTTACGAAACGCTGAACAGCAGTTCCGTTTGCGGTAGCAACTTGAATGGTGTAAACACCTACTTCAAGAGCAGCAATGTTAAGAACGGCGTTCATGTTGCGTGGGTTTGTTGTCATAACAAGCTCACCCAATACATTGTAAACAGCAACTGAATTGATCATTTCGCTTGCACGAACGTTCACTACTTCGTTTGCAGGGTTTGGGAACAAAGCAACTTGTACTGCTTCGATTTCAGAAACACCAACAAAAGTCTGAGTTACTGTCAAGCAGAAATCTCCTGTTGCAGCACCACCACCAAAAGAAGTGTAGTCGTAACCATCAACAAGGATGAAGTATTCTACACCCGCTTCAGTTTCGAAGGTGATTTCACTGTAGTAGTCACCACCTGCAAAATCGATGTCTTCATTACATGCAACAGGAACCAGGTTTCCGCAGCTTCCAGTGTAGATTGCCATTTGAGTGTCTCCTTCAAAGAATTCAGCGGTTCCGCCACAATCGCCAGTAGCTACTGTGTACCATTCTCCATCACCTGTCATTGTGAACCAAACAGTATTGTTCAACAAAGCACCTGTGTTGTTGTTGTCTTCAAAACAGTCAAACCCAGCATTAAAACCTGGATCTGCGGTTGCACCTGTATTGGTGTACATATCACTTGTTTGTGGCACGTTCAAACCACCACCTGTGAGTGAGTTGAGGTCGATAGCATCTACACATTCGTCGTTAGCCGGTGCTTGAGTAGCACATGGGTTTTCAGGAAGGTTCAAAGCACAAGCCAAACGCGGTGCTGCATAAAACTGAATAGAGTCGCAGAAGGTACGTCCTTTCTCAGCCGACATATCAGGGTTTGTCAACAGTCCGTTAGCATTGTTCGGGTTGGTCGCAGAATCCCACCATTCCCATGGCGCGCTATCAGCTTCTGCACCTGCCGGACGAACCATTGGGTATAGACCTTCGTAGCCATCGTTGTTCATGTCTGCAGCCATAGTAAACGGATCTGATAATCCAGCATTGGCGAACGATGAGTTGTTACCCAAAGTAGCACACGTTTGTTGAACGCTGTAAGAACCGTTTACATCAACTACTGGCAAGTTGAAACCAGGAACGATCAATGTCCCTTCAACATAAGGTGCAAATGGGTCAGTAGGCGCTTGGAAAGAGATGAACGGACCATCACCAGCATCCACCCAAGAGATATCGCCCAATGCTCCACCCATGTTCACACATGCTTGGAAATCTGAAGAGTAACCTGGGTGGTTGATGTAGCAAAGGGTGTCGTTATCCAATGGATTCACCCCGTAGGTTGTTCCGTAGATATCACCATTTACTTGCTCAATTACCATTGGCAACAAATTCTCGCCGATGAACTTAGGCAACAAAATGTCTGAATAAGCATCCAAAGTTGCAGCAGCCAAAGAGATGTAACCACCAGTACCTTGACCCCAAACAACAAATCTGTTTGGATCGATACCGTACGGGTTGCCTTCAGTATCTTCTGTCATACGGAAGAAACGAGCAGCCGTGCGCGCATCCTGAACACCGCGGTAAGCAGCGTTGATAAGCGTATTCACACGCTCCTCTTGTGTAGGAGCCGTTGGGTTCCAACCCAAACGGTAGTCACAACTTGCCACTACATATCCCATACGAGCCAAGCGAGAGCACATTTCAACTGTTGTTGAGTCGGTGCGCAATCCACTCGGACTTCCGTTTTGTGGGTGAGGCAAAAAGTTTCCTGTGTGGAAGTAAAGAACAAGTGGGCGAGATGTTTCGGTATCGCCTGTTGGTTCATAAACATCCATAATCAATGCTTGCGGCACTGCTTCTCCCAATACAGGGTAAAACAATACTGTTGCATTGGTTCCGTACTGAACGCCCGATGTTACGGTAACGTCAGTAAATACTTCCTCTAAATAGCGTTGTGCCTGAGTATCGACACTAACCACCATCAGAGCAATTGCTAAAAGTGTAAAGATTTTTTTCATAGTTCAACTGATTTGGGGTGAAAGTTACTGAAACATTGAGTAACGATTGTATAACAAACATAAATCAAGTTAACAACCCATGTTGAATAACATGATTTTGTATAACCGGCATATAAATACAAATCTAGGCCTTATTTCCCTAAGTCATAGAGGATTGAGAAATAAGCGAGTCGCCCAATGCGCGGACCACCGTAAGTCTGATACTGCTTATTGTTCAAAAGATTGGATGCTCCAATTTTGAACGTTGTGCTGATGTACTTCACATAATAGTTCATCTGAGCGTCGACGAGATCGTAGGAAGGGACAAATCCGGTGAATTGCGGTGAACCCTCAAAAATGAAGCCCTGCACCCATTTGTAGTTTACACTGAATCCAAAAAGGTTACCCGCTCCAAGGTTTGATTTGATGTCGCGCGCACTGAAAGACAAGTTGTATTTGTGTTCTGGGGTGTTGAAGGCAGGGATGATTGGATCGTTCTCATCAACCTTGACCAATTTGTTCCAGGAATAGTTTCCAGAGATACCAAAGATATCGCTGAGATAGTAATTCAAGCCGATGCTGAATCCTTGTGTGCGGACATTGTTTTTTGAGTTGGCGCTGTATCGGTATGCTTGAATATCAGTTGGCAAACCTGTTGCCGCGTCGAAATCAGCATCCAATCCGATATTGAAACCAATGAAATTGGTGTACGAGCTGAAATAATAACCTGCGTCGGCGTAAAGTTTCTTTCCTATTGTTGTCCGGTAGCCTATTTCAAAAGTTCTTACCTGTTCCGGACGAATCGCATCGATGTTGAAATACTCAATTGTATCCGTATTCAACGAACTGCGGTAGTTGGTGAACGACTCTAGCGTAATTAAGCTATCTACCCCTTGCAGGTTACCCCTTAAGATGGCAGGTCCAACATTCAAATCAAGATACTGATCGGCAAGCGTTGGGTTGCGCAGGGCGCTGGAAAAAGATGCGCGGAAGTAGTCGTTCTCACGCGGACGCCATACCAACGAGGCAGCAGGAGAAACGATGAGATCAAAGTTCTGATTCTTATCTGCACGCACTGTTGCCGAAAGTATGATTCTATCCGCTTTTAGCTTTTGTTCAACCCCCACATATGCCCCCCATTCAGAATTCGTAATACGCGTACCGGAGGTATCTGAGAAAATCGTACCATCGGAATTTGGCTTATACAATCGTCCGTTAGCACCAACTTTAATCTGGTCGATGAATGTTGGTTCAAATGTGTATTCACCGTGGACATGGTACAATGCGCTGCGGTCGAAAAACCGCGTGCCACCAAATTCATCGTTGTTGTTCGCGCTAGTTATGCGTTGGAAGGCTTGGTTGAAGGCATCGGTTCCGGGTGTGAGGAAACCAATACTCCCAGCTCCCGGCACGTTTGCTGACCCATTGTTGGTCCAATTCTCCACCAAACCGTGGAAATACGTCAATGAATCGTTGTAGAAATTCATCCATGAATCAAGAGAGTCGTAGTCGAATACGATTTGAAAAGGTGGCCCTGGATCGATTTGCAGCTGTGGGAAACCCATGTCGATCAGCTGATTTTCAATGCTGTCGGCCCAATATTTAATATACACCTGTGCCCAATCTTCATTGCTCCTCGCCTCTTCTTGCAGACGCAAAGATGTGGCATACGGATCATAAGAACGCCCTGCATCTTCTTTCGTCATATAGGCGCGAATGAAGTATTTATTCTCTTTCTTGAACTCAATTCTGTTCTGGAAAAACACGATGTCGCGCAATGAAAAGCGGTTGTCACCTTGGTAAACGGTTGTCCCTGTTCCGATGTTAAAGGCATACACCAATTCTGGTGAGTCGTATCCTTCTTCTGGCTTGGTGCGCAGGTGAAAAGATGCACTAGCCTTCATGTTGTTGGTATTGTAGTCAACGACTTCCGACTCTTTATAACCGGTCCTAAAAAACGTACCTACACCGGGATAGTTCCACGGTGCAGAAGTAGAAAAATCCATTGCTGGAAAATACTCATCACCGTAAATATTCACTGCATTGAATCTTCCAGGGTTGTCATTGGGCACCAACGAACCGTCTACCTGATCGTAATTCTCTGCTTCCCAGTCGTATGCCTGCATGTAGTAGAAGTTCAACTTGTAAGCAAAGAAGTCTTTTCCATCTTTGTTCTCTATCGCTTCAGCGAAGCGAAAGGCATGTTCAAAAAGTGAGCGCTCTCCGACTTTCATCGACACCGACAATCCCGGAAAAATGAATGGGTTTTTGGTTTGCATGTTGATCACCCCGTTGAAAGCCCCTGGGCCAAAGAATGCTGAACTCGCACCGGCAACGATGTCGACGCTTTTTACATCGAGATCACTCGAGCCAAGAAAGTTTCCGAGGGAGAAGTTCAAACCGGGCGATTGGTTGTCTACGCCGTCTATCAATTGCAACGAACGAACAGGCGAGGTACTATTGAATCCGCGGGTGTTGATGATTTTAAAACCGAGACTGGCTGAGGTCAGATCGACGCCTTTTAAATTACCCAAACCTTCATAAAAGCTCCCGGATGGTGCTTCTTTGATGGCAATTGCATCCATGGTTTCAACCGTCAGTGGCGCTTGTTTTTGTCTTTCAGAGATGCGTTCTCCAACCACTTCAGCTTCGTCGATCATGATTTGAGCGGGGTTCAACAAGACATCGACGCGTTGATTCGCTTCGCGTACGATCACTTCTCTCGCCTCATACCCAATGAAACTTATTTGTAGTGTTACTGGAAGTTCGGGCACTTGTATTTTGAACTCACCTTCGAAATCGGTTGTGATACCGTTTGTGGTTCCTTTCACGATAACGTTGGCGCTAAAAACTGCTTCTCCTGTGCTTTTATCGCGGACACGTCCCTTGATGGTTGTTTGAGATTGCATCGAAATGCTCGACAAACAAACAAGGACAAAAAGGATAATTCTCTGCATAGTCGTTTAAAAGATTAGTCTAAAATAGACACGAAGACCGATTATCCTTGCCGTGAGCAAGAAAAAAAAACAATAGTTACTCACAGGTTAGTGATTCAGGGCTTCGGCAAAGGGGGCAAAACCGTAACGCTTTGGGTGTCGAATTGAACGACATCGCCTGCGATGAGCTTTCTTCGTTTCCTTGATTCCACCTCGCCGTTTACGGTCACCAGTCCTTCATCGACAACGGCTTTCGCCATGCCACCCGACTCAACAAAGTTCATGACCTTCAACAATTTGATGAGTTCGATGAATTCGTCGCGCAATGGAAATTCATTCATAGCGCTGGGTATGCTGAAGGGTTAGCTTCGTACATGAGATTGTAAACAACCTCTACTACATCGTCAACGCTTGGTTTCGAGAAGTAGTCGCCATCGGTACCATAAGGTGGTAGGTGTGGCTTGGCAGTTAGCGTAGCTGGTCGGCTGTCGAGCATTTCATATCCTTTTTGGACATTCAACACCTGATCGAGCATGAAAGCGGTAGCACCACCCGGCACGTCTTCATCGATGAAGACAACGCGGTTTGTTTTCGCAAGTGATTTCACGATATCGTGATCGACGTCGAAAGGCAACAAAGTGCGGATATCGATAAGCTCTACGCTCACGCCTAATTCTTCCAGCATTTCTGCTGCTTGCGCGCAGATGTTGAAAGTGCTGCCATACGATACTACGGTAACATCTGTTCCCTGACGCACAACTTCTGGCTTACCGAGTGGGGTACAGAATTCACCGAGGTTGGTTGGCAGTGCTTCTTTCAGGCGGTAGCCGTTCAGACATTCAACTACCAATGCTGGCTCATCAGATTTCAAGAGTGTGTTGTACATTCCTGCTGCTTCTTTCATGTTTCGGGGCACACATACGTGGATGCCACGAACAGAATTGATGATTGCACCCATCGGACTTCCGCTGTGCCAAATGCCTTCCAATCGGTGCCCGCGTGTT
>JANRAA010000104.1 GCA_030728235.1 Flavobacteriales bacterium | reverse complement strand
GGGTACTTAATCTCGTGGGCTGTCTTAATGGCGTGCTCCAAACTTTCTAGCAAGCCGTCAGACCCGGGGATGGTAGGCACACCAGCATCGCGCATTGTTTGCTTGGCCGAAGCTTTGTCGCCCATAGCGTCGATGTTTTCCGGACTAGCCCCAATGAACTTGATGTTGTTTTCTTGGCAAATGCGAGAGAACTGAGCGTTCTCAGACAAGAAACCATATCCAGGGTGGATGGCATCGGCGTTGGTTATTTCCGCAGCGGCGATGATATTCGGTATTTTCAAATAGGAGTCGCGGCTGGCTGCAGGGCCTATGCAAACGGCTTCGTCGGCAAAGCGGACGTGTAGACTTTCGGCATCGGCTTTAGAGTATACGGCCACCGTTGCGATGCCCATCTCTTTGCATGTGCGAATAACCCGTAGAGCTATTTCACCTCGGTTCGCGATCAATATTTTTTTGAACATGCGGTTCTCGTTTAGGTGAGTGATCACGACGGATCAACAAGGAATAGTGGCTGGTCGTATTCAATCGGCGAGTTATCGTCGACCAAAATTTTCACCACTTTTCCACTTATCTCGGCTTCGATTTCGTTGAAGAGTTTCATCGCTTCAATGACACAAAGCACATCGCCTGGTTTGATGGTGTCTCCAACTTCCACAAACAATGGCTTATCCGGTGCCGGTTTGCGGTAGAAGGTTCCAATCATCGGTGATTTGATCTCGATGTAGTTATTGCTTTCTGCTGCTGGCGCTGCTGCTGGCGCAGCAGGAGCTGCGGCAGGCGCCGGTGCTGCTGGAGCCGGCGCTGCTTGCATTTGTGGTGCAGGCATGGCCATTGGCATAGCTTGATAAACTTGCTGAGGCTCTGCACCTCGGCCTTTACGCAGATTTTCTGCTTTTATAGTGATCTTGAAATCTTTCTTTTCGATTTCAACTTCAGTCACTCCGGATTTGGCGACGAATTTGATCAGATCCTGAATCTCGGTAAGGTTCATGCCTGAAGGTTTTATTGATTTATGAAAAGTTAGAACTCTAATTTTGGTTAAGCTGGGTTGTAAGCCCACTTCAAATATATGGCACCCCAGGTAAATCCACCACCAAAAGCTGAAAGAATGATGTTATCACCTTTCCGCAAGCGTGGCTCCCATTCCCACAAACATAGTGGAATAGTGCCAGATGTGGTGTTTCCGTAGCGCTGAATATTAATCATTACTTTCTCCTCCGACAATCCCATGCGGCGTGCCGTGGCGTCAATAATACGCAAATTTGCTTGGTGAGGCACCAACCACTGCACATCATCAGACGTTAAATGATTGCGCTCCATGATCTCAGCCGAAACATCGGCCATATTGGTAACTGCCGCCTTAAATACGGGCTGACCGTCTTGAAAGATAAAGTGCTCTTTGCGATCAACGGTATCGTGCGATGCCGGACGAAGTGAACCACCTGCTTTTTGGTGCAAGTACTGGCGACCTGAACCGTCGGTTTTCAATATGCTGTCTTGAATGCCCGTGCCGTCAGTTGATGGCTCAAGCAATACCGCTCCAGCGCCATCACCGAAGATGACACATGTGGTGCGGTCGGTGTAGTCAACAATCGACGACATCTTATCAGCACCAACGATAACAACTTTCTTGTGAGCACCCGATTCAATGAACTTTGAACCGGTAGCGAGTGCGAACAAAAATCCTGAACACGCAGCACTGAGGTCATAACCCCAAGCATTCTTTGCCCCAATTTTATCGCAAATGATATTCGCCGTAGCAGGAAACAACATGTCGGGAGTCACAGTAGCACAAATCAACAAATCGATTTCATCGGCTCCAATGCCTCGTTTCGCCAAAAGTCCCTTCACAGCTTCAGCAGCCATGTCGGATGTGCCTTTGTCTGCACCCTTCAAAATGTGACGTTCAGAAATACCCGTACGAGAGCGAATCCACTCGTCGGTTGTGTCGACCATTTTCTCTAAGTCGGCATTGGTTAGCAGATCTTCGGGTACATACCCTTGAACTGCCGTAATAGCTGCGGTGATTCCGGCCATAAGTCCTTGCTTGCTTCAAAATATAAACAGGCTGCTAAGTTAATCTTTTGAATGAGAAACTTCCTGCTTGACATTGTGTTAAACAAAAAAAGGAGCCGAGGGCTCCTGAAATGGTGGAGGTAAAAAACCTTACGCTTCTTTTTCCATCACCACTTTACCTTTGTAGTATAACTTACCGTCATACCAGTGTGCGTGGTGAAAAAGATGTGCTTGTCCAGTTGTTGGACATGTCGCTACGTTCGGAGCTTCCGCCTTATAGTGGGTGCGACGTTTCGCGGTACGCGCTTTCGACTGCTTTCGCTTAGGATGTGCCATCGTGTGCTCTTTTTATTTCAAATCTTTTAATGCATCCCATCTTGGGTCTAGTGGTTCGTCTGGATCGTCATCAACACCGAGGTCATCTAACAAATCCAAAGCGTCAGGATTGCAGTCTTCCTCATCTTCGTGTACACTTCTGCTCGGTAAAGCAAGGTGTGCATACTCATACAAGTACTGACTTAAATCCAATAAGTGCTCAGAAGTACTGATTTCAAGAATGTCGTCGTCGCTCGTGCCTGTCGTATCGCCAAATTTGACGATCAATCGATCACTGTGCTCAATTTCAATCTCAAGTGGATCACCACATCGCGCACATTCTGTTTCTACAACGCCCCCTAGCTCAAACCGCAGTACCATCATGGTGCTCTGCTTTTCTAACTCGAGGTCTATCTGTATATCAGCATGCGTGATTTCTGAGAACTCATACGCTGCAAAGAACGAATCATCTAACTCAAATTCGTACGTGTGGAACCCGACACTCAATCCCAAAAACGGAATCTTATAAGGTGATAAAGTAGCCATACGCCCGAAAAATTGGAGGGCAAAGATAATAAAAACCTTTGAAGTACAAAAGTTTACCTTGCTTTCTCTTTTTGTTGTTGTAAAGGTTTGGCTGTCATCTCTCTAAATTCCTTGCGTTGCTTGTAAACATCGCAAGCTAAAAAGATGGCTGCACGCAGTGAATCTTCGCTGGCAACGCCTTTTCCGGCGATATCGTACGCGGTACCGTGGTCCGGACTGGTGCGCACAATCGGCAAGCCGGCTGTGAAATTCACGCCGCTATCGAATGCCAAGGCCTTAAAAGGTGCCAACCCTTGATCGTGGTACATAGCCAACACAGCATCGAAATGCTTGTACTGAGCAGTACCAAAAAAGCCATCTGCCCCGTAAGGCCCCATGGCCATTATGCTTCCTTCTACGCTGCGTATAGCCGGCAGTATGATGTCTTGCTCTTCACTGCCCAACAAGCCGTTGTCGCCAGCATGCGGGTTTAAGCCCAAAACGGCGATTTTCGGACGAACGATGCCAAAGTCGCGCATCAAACTTTCGTTCATGATACGCAGCTTGCGGACAATCAATTCTTTGGTTAAAATGCCCGATACTTCTTTTAATGGAACGTGCCCGGTAGCCACGCCAATGCGCATTCCGTCGCTTACCAAAAACATCAACGACTCATCAACGTTGCTCATCTTTGCGAGGTACTCTGTGTGCCCAGGGAAGTTGAAGTTGTCGTTTTGTATGGTGTCTTTGTTAATCGGCGAAGTGATCAAAATATCCACTTTGTTCGACGCAAGGTCGGATGTGGCAGCCTCCAAGCTTTTGAAAGCGTATCCACCGGCATCTTTGGCAGCAACGCCCAAATTCGGTTCCCACTTTTCGTCCCACACGTTGATTACGTTGATGGTTTTTGGGTTGGCGTCGTCGGCGTTTTTGGCAGTGTTAAGGCGGACATCCGGCATGTCCAGAACTTTTCGGTGAAAGCGCAAAAGGTCGGTGTTGCCATAAATAATAGGCGTCACGATCTCGTTCATGCGCGCATCAGCGAAAACTTTCAAGATGGTTTCAATGCCCACACCATTGGGGTCTCCAATCGTGATAGCAGCTTTAATGGTATGTCTGTCTTTCATTATGCAGTTAGTCGTTTAATGAATTCTACCAACATTCTCACGCCCACTCCGGTACCGCCTTTTGTCCGATACGTGCTCGCACCATGCAAAAACGCAGGCCCTGCAATGTCCAAATGTATCCACGGATAATCGGTGAAATGCTCCAAAAACTTCCCTGCTGAAATCTGTCCGCCTTCGCCTTTCCCCAAATTCGATAGGTCTGCGATGTCGGACTTTATTTCATCACCATATTCACTCCATAGCGGGAAGCGCACGGTGCGCTCGTAGGTGTTGTATGCGGCTTCTTCCAACTTGTTGAAAGTAGCATCGTCGGCAGTCCCCATGGTGGCGGTGGCATACGTGCCAATGGCGCGCACTGCAGCACCGGTAAGGGTAGCAGCGTCGAGCACCAACAAGGGTTTAAATTTTTTCGCGTATGCCAGGGCATCACCCAAAAGCAGGCGCCCCTCAGCGTCGGTGTTTTTTACTTCTACGGTCGTGCCGTCGTACATGGTGATAACATCGCCAGGAGTGATGGCATTGCCACCCGGACGGTTGTCAGTAGCAGGTATCAAAGCGATAACGTGCACAGGCATTTTTTGCGTTGCGATGGCGCGAATTGTTCCAGCCATTGCTGCAGCTCCTGCCATGTCGCTCTTCATAAAATCCATGCTCGCAGGTGTCGGCTTCAAACTCAAACCCCCAGTGTCGTATACAACGCCCTTGCCCACCAAAACAATTGGTTTTTTGTTGACCGCGTTTTTTGGCTTCCATTCAAGTATGGTGAAAGTGGGTGGGTCAATGCTTCCTTTGTTCACACCGAGCAGACCTCCCATTTTGAGGGCTTCGATTTTTTTCTTGTTCAGCACCTCGGTTTTTAGTCCGACCTCTTTTCCCATCGCTTCCATCTCCGCAGAAAACTGCAAGGCGGTGAGGTGAGAAAGCGGCTTGTTGACCATATCGCGCGACCAGCAAACACTGTCGATCACGTGTTTCAAGTTCTCAAAAGCTGTGGCGTCAATCCCTTTGTCGATCACTTTCACGCTTTGCAGCGGATGTTGGCGCTTTTCGCTGTCTGAAAACAATTCGAGGTACTGGTATGAACTCAACATCAAACCCTCGAGCAGACAAGACATCGCATCCCAAGGGGCGACATCGTTGACAATGGTTACCGCGTCGATTTTCTCTTTCAGCAACACATTTTGAAGGGCAGAGCCGATGTTGCGCAAAGCCTCGCGGTCATTGCTTTTTTCAGAGTATTCTGGTAAACAGACAAGGAAGTCTACACCATCTTCACGCGATAGGTAGGTGATTTGCTTGCTGTCTTTTATGGCTTTCTTTACTTGAGCAGACACACTTAGTTTGGAGGTCGCATCCTTGCCGTGTGCAAGAAAAATTTGCGTGCCCTTTGTGGACTTGTTCGATAAAGTGAGTTGAGGTCTCATGTCATGGAATTAAGGATGCGAAGTTAAGGTTTAAGTATGTTTTTTAGTACACCCTGCTTTGAGAGTGAAGTTATATGTTGCGTGTACATGTTAAAACAATCGAAAAAGTAACTTGTTGTTTTAGGGTATTCAGCGGTTTGTACGTACTTTAGTTGTTTGCTTTTCATGGTGAGATTTCTCCTCATAGCGGTCTTGATTTGTGGATTCTTTGTTTCCGCATTTGCTACCCATAACAGGGCAGGGGAGATTACGTACCGACATTTGAGCGGACTGACGTATGAAGTAACCATCACCACATGCACAAAGACATCGGTTATTGCCGATAGAACGTACCTGAAAATTAATTGGGGCGATGTTCCTATTGGCGCTGAACTCGATAGTTTGGAACGCACAAGCATTACTTTTTTAGGGGGGTTGGATGCGCAAATCAATACGTATGTGGGAACCCATACCTATGGCGGACCGGGTATTTTCGATCTTTCTGTTGAAGACCCCAATCGCAACAGTGGTGTATTGAACATTGAGAATTCGGTAGATCAGATTTTTTGCATTGCCTCGCAGTTGATTATAACCCCGCAGAGCGGACATAACAACTCGGTCGTGCTGTTGAATCCGGCGAAGGAGCAGGCCTGCGTGTTCAAGAACTGGATTCACAACCCTGGAGCTTATGATCCTGATGGCGATTTGTTGGTGTATAGTTTGGTGCCTTCCATGGGTGGCGACTACAACGAAGATGGCATTGGTTGCGACCCCATTCCGGGTTTCATATTCCCTCAATTCTACAGCCCGAACAACGATATTTTTGAAATAGATCCCGTAACTGGTGACCTGACGTGGATAACACCACAAGTGGTTGGCGAATACAATGTGGGGATTAAGATTGAAGAGTGGCGCATGGTGAACGGCACGCTGATGAAAGTCGGACATGTGATTCGCGACATGCAGATCAACGTGTTGCTATGTACCAACAATCCTCCTGAAATTACAGCCATTGCAGATACGTGTGTGGAGGCCAACTCTAGTTTTGGTTTT
>JANRAA010000103.1:3409-6479 GCA_030728235.1 Flavobacteriales bacterium | reverse complement strand
GCCTTGTTTACTGCCACTACCAAAAGGTCTTGCAAATCTTCTTTATCACTTAGTATCGCATCTTCAATGCGGATGTCGCGTACTTTTCGGTTTCCGTCAATCACAACTGTCACGCCTTCCGCTTTTCCTTCAACGGTGATATTGGCCAATCGTGCTTTTGATTCTCCCATCGATTGTTGCATCGCCTGCAACTTTTCCATCATGTCTCCGAACATAATATTTGTTTTTTTGCAAAGATACAAAAGCGCTTCAATGCCATGCCACGGGCGATTGTGCGATGAGTTCGCGACTATGACTATCTTCGCGACATGAATCAAAGACATGTCATCGTATTGTCGATAATCATTTTGCTGTATGGGGTGTTGAACTTCATCAACGGACGATTTGACCTTTTCGATTTTCAGGTCTACTACGATGCTTGTGGTAAGCTACTCGATGGTGAGAGTCCGTACCACCAATCATTCGGACTGAGCTCAGGATTCTACAAATACTCGCCATTTGCAGCTTGGTTGTTTGCCCCTTTCCATTTATTCGGATGGATGGGAGCGAGGATCTTGTTTTTCCTTTTTATCACCGCGGCCATTTCGTTTGGATTGCCATGGTTGATCAGAAAGACGTCAGAGTTTGTGGCCCCAGCAAATGTTTATGCAGTTGGTGTTTTGGTGGCACTGGCGGTTACTTTGGGCGGACATTTCTCACGTGAGTTGCTATTGGGAAATGTCAACTGGCTGCTTTTTCTTGCCGTCTTTGCTGCTTTTACGTTGCTTGAAAAGAAACCGCTTATTGCAGGTTTGCTGATAGGGGCAGTGCTATTGTTCAAACCTCACTTCATAGTGATTGTTCCTTGGCTCGCTCTCCGAAAAGAGTTTCGCGTGCTTGCTTATACGGCTTTGGTCATGCTTGTTTTGCTGCTTGTTCCTGCACCTTTTTCAGGTTGGGGATGGAATTTGGAGTTGATCTCAGAGTGGTTGGGAGCGATGCAAGCGCACAACACCAGTCTTGTTGCTAGTCCGAACACCATTTATGCCCCTTTCGGTGGATTTGCTAGCGACACCATCGTCGTTTTAGGACTTTTGGGAATGATTGGCCTCGCTGTTTTGGCGATGATGCTGAATCATTTCAAAAAAGAGAAATCGAATGCAGACTTAAAACCAGCGAATCGCTTTTTAGAGTTTAGCGTCATTCTCGCCTTGATCCCAAATTTGGTTCACACCGATACAGAGCATTTTATGTGGACTGCTCCATTGATCGCTTTAGCCGCCATTTATTGGTTTCAGAGCAAAGGATTGGAAAAGGCGGTAGTGGGGATAGTGTGGCTTTTATGTCTGATACCGTACACATTGGCTACGCCAGATGTTTGGGGAAAAGACATGGCATCGTGGCTTCAAGAAAGTGGAGTTTTGGGACTTTCAAACCTCGTTTTTATAGGACTTGGTATTTACAGCTTTTACAAGGCAAGGCCTGCGATTACTTAAATCCCCGTTCTTTTTTAATTGCTTCGTAGGCTTCTTGCACGCGAATGAACTTCTCTTGCGCCATTTTTTGGTATTCCTCGCCTAGTTCTCTCACTTTATCGGGGTGGAATTTAACAGCCATCTTTCTGTAGGCGCGTTTTACCTCTTGATCATCCGCCTCCGGCGATATTTCAAGTATTTCATAATGCGCTTTCCGATCAGTATAGAACGAAGCTTTGACTGCTGCGAAGTCTTTATCAGATATGCCGAGGTAATTGCTCATTCGCTCAATGAGGCTTACTTCGCGTGGGTCTACTTCGCCATCCGCTTTAGCGATACCAAAGAGATATTGAAGGAGTAGTAGTCGTTGTGAGTGATCCATGAAGTATCGAATCTGCTCACAAACGCCATGCACATCGTTGTCTTGTTTAAGCAATTGTTGCAGCATGCTCATATAACCCGAAGCTGCATTCTTGCCAAAATTGTTTGTGAAAAACTGATTTACGTAGTTCAACTCCGACTTCATGACCTTGGAGTCGGCCTTCATGACTTCTGCTGAAAGAATGATGAGACTGGCTGCAAAATCACCACCCGTAGTTTGATGGCGGTATTGTTTATACGACTCCTTGTAGTTGCCTGATGGCTTTTCTTCCGTCGATATTGCGTTATCGTCGAACATCATTCCTACAGCAAATCCCATTGCGGCGCCAATTGGTCCACCAAAAGCCCATCCCAGAGGGCCACCTATCCATTTTACGTAACTCATTTCTACCTCTACAAAAGTTTTATTACCAGCTTCCTCCAGCGCCACCGCCGCCGAAACCACCGCCTCCAAATCCGCCGAAGCCACCGCCGCCGCCGCCGAACCCGCCACCACCTGAGAAGCGACCGTAGGTGCCGTGGTGTGTGCGACTTGCTTGCGAAAGCAGCACCCAAGCAGCCCAGAACCCAATGCTATTCAATCGGGAGTAGCGGAAAACCTTTACGCCAAAACCACCGATTGAGCTGAAGATAATCAGAAGAATGAAGATGAAAGCAACAACAGGAAACTCCTTTTTGCCTTTCTTATTTGGACCTGCATATTCAGATATTTCGCCAGAAGCCAACTTCATGAGCACAACAATTCCGGCGTTAATGCCACCGTAATAATCGTTGTTTTTGAAGCGTGGAATCATTTCACCATCCACAATGCGGTTGGCACGAGCATCGGTAATGGCACCTTCCAAACCATAACCTACTGCAATAAAAGCTTCGCCTTTTTGTCCGGATACTTTTGGTTTGATGGCAATCACAACCCCGTTGTCTTTTTTAGCATCTGCTATACCCCACGCCTGACCTAGATCGGTAGCGAATTTGTAGGGTGCATCACCAAAAAAATCGGGGTGGGTAACCACCACAATTACGTTCGAGGTAGAGTCTTTGAAGTTTACAAGATCACGATTGAGGTTTTGTTCAGCTACCTCCGTCAAAACATCGGCGTAGTCGTAAACAAAAACATTGTTGCTCGGCTTCAATCCGCGGTAATCGCCTTGTGCCAGCGCAGAAACCGACAATAGGATACCGATGAATTGGAGTTTAATCGCCAAAAGATATCTCATCGGATAGTTCATTTACGT
>JANRAA010000103.1:0-3399 GCA_030728235.1 Flavobacteriales bacterium | reverse complement strand
AGCCATGCGCGCACCGGTAGAAAGTCCACCTACGAAGTCACCCTTTACGAAGTGTTTTTTCATAACATCTCGCGTGACGTCCCAAAAGTCGGCAGGTACCATGGCGTTTATGCCGACATCGCCCAAGATGGCGAATTTTCGGTCTTTGAGTGAGAAATAGAGCAATACACCATTTCGGGCAGCTGTTTTGTGCATTTCAAGCTCTTCAAAGATGAATGCAGCGCGATCTAAGTGCGACCCCTTGCAAGTTTTATCGATGTGGATGCGCACCTCACCGCTGGTATTGAGCTCAGCTTCGGCAATTGCATCCAAAAGCAATTGCCGAGCTGAGTCATCAAAAACCTCGTATATATCAGTCTTATCCATTAGTTGCTAAAGTCAACTTTTGGAGCTTGTTCAGAGCCATCTTGCGCTTCGAAGTAGTTCTTCGATTCAAAACCAAACATGTTTCCTGGGAAGCGTTTGATTTTCGCATTGTACTCTTTTACAGCATCGTTGAAACGATCGCGTGCAACGTTGATGCGGTTTTCGGTACCTTCTAGTTGCGACTGAAGATCCATGAAGTTTTGATTTGCTTTAAGATCAGGATATTGTTCAGTGTATCCAAAAAAGCGACCCATGGCTACGCCAAGATTTTGGTTTGCTTGCTGGAATTCACCAACATCGCCTGATTCACCAGCTTTGCGCATAGCGCCCATGGCGGCAGCGCGCGCTTCTGTAACAGCGATCAGCGTGCTTTTTTCGAAATCGGCATACCCTTTAACGGTCTCCACCAAGTTTGGAATCAGGTCGAAACGACGTTGGTAAGACGACTCAACATCTGCCCAAGCATTTGTTGCTTCTTCGTTTTTGGTAACGATACCATTGTAAGTGCTTACACCAAAGAGGAGAAGCAAAGCGATGATACCGACAGGAATAATGATACTTAGATATTTCATTCTATTGTTTATTTAACGTGTTGCATATTCGCAACTGTGCGTTCTACGAAAGTTGTTAATTCTTCACCTTTGAGGATGCCGTGGCTCAAGCGCGCAAGGTCTGTCAGTTGGCGAATTGTTTCTTTTTGGGTTGCATCCTCGCTGCTAGCGAGCTCGCTTACCAACGGGTGATTTGCATTGACCACTAAGTTGTAGCTATCCGGAAGGTTTCCGAACATTTGGAATCCGCCGCCACCGGCAAGTTGCTGCTCTTTCATACGGCGCATGAACTCATTTTCAGTGATCAAAAATGGCGATTCATCGGTACTCATCGAAGCGAAGCTAACCTTAAATTTTTCAGAGCCAGCCACTTCTTCAATGATTGGTTTCAGTGTGTTTTGCTGATCTTCGGAGAGGAGCATTGGAAGCTCTTCGTCGCGTTCAATCAATTTATCGAGGATGTCGGCATCAACACGTTTGAACTGCAACTCAGGGTCGTGGTTCTCCAAGCGAGAAATCAAGTGGGCAGCCAGCGGACCTTCCATCACGATTACTTCATACCCGCGATCATGCGCCTTGTTTATGCGGCCATGCTGCGCTTCTTTATCGGAAGCGTATAAAACGACCACTTTTCCGCTTTTATCTTTTTGCGTTTCCTTGATCCGCTCCTTCATTTCTTCGAAAGTGGAGTAGGTGCCTGCAACCGTTTTGAAAAGACAGAATTTTAAAGCACGATCGAAGAATTTGTCATCTGTGAGCATTCCGTATTCGATGAACACCTTGATATCGTCCCATTTCGCTTCGAAATCGGCGCGGTCGCCATTGAACATGCTGCCCAATTTGTCGCCTACTTTTTTGGTGATGTGAGCCGAAATTTTCTTCACGTTTCCATCTTCTTGCAAGTATGAACGAGAAACGTTGAGAGGGATGTCGGGAGAGTCGATAACACCATGCAACAGCGTCAAAAAGTCAGGGACAATGTTTTCGACATTATCGGTGATGAACACCTGGTTAGAATACAAGTGTATTTTGTTGCGTTGCATCTCCATGTTCTGCTTCAGCTTCGGGAAGAAGAGGACACCGGTGAGATTGAAAGGGTAGTCGACATTCAAGTGGATGTTGAACAACGGATCTTCGAACGTCGCAGGGTATAGTTCACGGTAGAAATTGATGTAATCTTCCTCGTTCAAATCGGCTGGTTTTTTCGTCCACGCCGGTTCTACATTATTAATCTGATTATCAACTTCTTTCTTTTCTTTTTTTACTTCCCCATTCTCATCTTTTTCACCTGATGGAGCATCGATCATTTCAGTGCGTTTTCCGAAAACGATCGGCACTGGCATGAACTTACAGTATTTGTTGAGGATGCCGCTGATTCTTGATTCTTCGAGGAATTCCTTGCTGTCTTCAGCAATGTGCAAGATGATGTCTGTACCCTTTGTCTTCTTGTTGGCCTCCTCCATTGTGTAGTTTGGAGAACCATCGCACATCCATCTCACCGCTTCCGAATTCGGTTTTTGCGAACGCGTTATGATTTCAACGTTCGAAGCAACCATGAAGGCACTGTAGAAGCCCAATCCGAAGTGACCGATGATGGCGTGTTTGCTGTCGGTGTCTTTGTACTTCTGGACAAATTCTTCAGCTCCAGAGAACGCAATTTGGTTGATATATTTCTCAACTTCTTCGCTGGTCATTCCGATTCCATTGTCGCGAATTGTCAGCGTTCCAGCTTCTTTGTCGAGTATAACTTCTACGCGCAGTTTAGAAAGGTCGGCTTTCATTTCACCGACATCCTTTAGCGTTTTTAGTTTTTGGGTAGCATCTACGGCATTCGAAACCAATTCTCGAAGAAATATTTCGTGGTCAGAATAAAGGAATTTCTTGATAATCGGAAAGATGTTTTCCGTTTGAACATTGATACTTCCTTGTTGCATTTTCTTTAAAATTTACTGTTTATTTTTTCAGCTATTTCCCGCAAGCAGCGGGGATGTTGAACATGGCGCTTCATTAGTCAAGCTACGTTCCATTGTCTGTTCTTCTGACATTCTGACAATTTATGATGACATCTTAACATGAAATGAAGATCTAAGGTGCAATTTTGGCGCTGGAAGAAATATAATGGCATTCATGCAACTAATCTGTGCGATTGATTGTCTATGTCATATAGGTATACCATAGATGATGCTCAAGAAACTCCTTTCTATCTTTTTTCTCGCTTTTTCTTTTGCTGGTCTTTCGCAGGAGATGTCCATTACCGGAGCCGATATCACCCAATGTGGTGGTTTTTTGGTAGACAATGGAATGAGTGCGGGTGATTATTCGAACAACATGAACGAAACAATCACCATCTGTGCGGAAGCACCAGAAACAATAATAAACTTATACTGGGTTGTTTTCGCTCTTGGGCCTGGTGACAGCATTGAGATTTTTGACGGACCGAATTCGGGGTCACCTTCGGTGGGTGTTTTCACCGGTGCAGACT
>JANRAA010000102.1:363-6548 GCA_030728235.1 Flavobacteriales bacterium | reverse complement strand
CGGCATCCTTCCAATCAATAGAAAAGCTTAGGGAGACGTCACGTTGCGCGCTAACGGATAGCGTCAAAAGTGACAGAAAAAATACGAGAGTCTTGTTCATTTTTGGTTTTTCTTCCGAGGTAGAAGCAACAAAATAAACGAACTTGAAGTTCTCTTATTGCAAGAAGAGCAGATTTGCGGTGTTTTTTTTTTGTAATATTGCTCTCTTAGGAAAGATGATGACCAAACCGATTGTGATGAAGCGACAGTTATTGTATGCCGGGATACTCCTCGGAATTGTTATGTGCATTCTGCCAGAAGCGAAAGCACAGGATCCGGAGTTCACGCAATTTTATGCAAATCCGCTCTACCTGAATCCAGCCTTTGCTGGTACAGCTAGATGTCCGCGTCTTGTTATGAACTACCGTAACCAATGGCCTGCATTGTCAGGAACGTTCGTTACCACGAGTGCCAGTTATGACCAACACATTGAAACCATTTCAGGTGGACTGGGTTTATTGGTTATGAATGATCGTGCGGGAAAAACATTGAGCACTACTTCAGTGAGCGGTATTTATTCTTACCAGCAGCCGTTGAGCCGCTATTTCTCTTTGAAAGCTGGTTTCCAAGCGACATATTTTCAAAAATCTGTAGATTGGAATCAACTTCAATTTGGAGATCAGATAGATCCGCGAAAAGGGTTTATCTATGAAACGAAAGATATCCCACGTGGTGGAACGGTGAACAATGTCGATTTTTCTGCTGGACTTTTAGGTTTCAGCGAAAAATTTTATGTCGGTATGGCTGTTCACCACTTGAACGAACCAAACGAGTCTTTGGTTGTCGGAACTAGCCGTCTACCAATGAAATGGACTGGTCATGCTGGTGCTGTAATTCCTATCGATAAGCGCAGCAGATACAGCGAATCTAACATCTCTCCGAACATACTTTATCGTCGTCAGGGAGAATTTCAGCAACTTAATATTGGTCTTTACGTAAACAAGGGACCTGTAGTGGGCGGAATTTGGTATCGCGGTTTAGCTTTCAATACTTATCGCGATGCATTTATCGTTCTAGTTGGTATTCAAACCGACGTCATTCGATTTGGTTATAGCTATGATGTAACTGTATCGGAGCTAACCCCAGCAACTGGTGGTTCGCATGAAGTTAGTTTAGGTATCCAATTTGACTGCAGGCCAAAACGTGTGAAATTCAGGACAATATCTTGTCCGTCTTTCTAGTTAGTTATAAGCTCGCAAACAAGGAACTTTTTTGAACCTGGAAATCATGAAAAAGTTGATTAAATCATTTTCGCTCTTCGCTCCAATTGTAGCCATCCTATTTTTGGCTTCATGCTCAAAGGAGCGCTCAGGCTCTACAGGATGGGCGTACAACACACCTGTCAACGGAGGATTTGAGAAAACTCCATATTTAGAACAAGAAACTGGTCCTGGACTCGTACTTATTGAAGGTGGAACCTTCACAATGGGTCGCGTTGAAGATGACGTGGTTTTTGGTTGGGACAACATTCCACGCCGTGTAACCGTGAGTTCGTTCTACATGGATGAAACCGAAGTAACGAATATTTACTGGTTGGAATACCTTCACTGGTTGGAGCGTATCTACGGTGATAGTTACCCAGAAATCGTAAACAAAGCACTTCCTGACACATTGGTATGGCGTGAAAAAATGGAGTACAACGAACCTTACGTTGAATACTACCTGCGTCACCCAGCATACCGCGACTATCCGGTTGTTGGTGTAAACTGGCTGCAAGCAAATGATTTTTGCGCTTGGAGAACTGACCGTGTGAACGAATTGATTTTGATCCGCGAAGGTTTGCTAGTTCATAACCCTGAAGCGCAAGTAGACGAAGATCACTTCACTACGGATGCTTATTTCGCAGGTCAATACGAAGGTGAAAAGGCTGGTGACGGTCTTCCTGACTTCCGTCCAGGATCTAGCGGATACAGAAATGTACGTATGGAAGATGGTATTCTACTTCCTCGCTACCGCCTCCCAACTGAAGCAGAGTGGGAATACGCTGCCTTGGGTCTGATAGGTAACTCTTACCAAGAATTGATTACTGACCGCAAGACTTACCCTTGGAACGGACACTACGTGCGTAACGATAACAATGGTGGACGTTTTTACGGACAAATCAACGCCAACTTCGTTCGCGGAGCAGGTGATATGATGGGGGTTGCCGGTGCATTGAATGACAATGGAGATATCACTACTCCTGTTTACCAATACGCTCCTAACGATTATGGATTGTACAACATGGCTGGTAACGTTAGCGAATGGGTAATGGATGTTTATCGTCCTCTATCTGCTCAAGACAAGTCTGAGTTCCGCCCATTCCGTGGTAACGTTTATCAAACAAAAGTGCTTAACTCTGAAGGTGGCATCGATGACAAATACGACTACACTGTTTACGACATCCCTGGAGTTGAGTATTTCTTGACTGAATACGGGAAGCGTTCTGCAGGCAAGCTTACCGACACTGATCAAAACCTGATCGACAACCTTTTGAACTACTGCACTCAAGCCAAAGAAGACTTGAAGAACCGTTTGGAAGAAGAAGCGAATCAGCGTATTCAAGACGGTATGGACTTGATCGTATCTAGCGATTCTCCAATCGCTCCAGATTTGCGCGATGGAATTGCTGATTACATCGAGCACACTCCTGGTGATTTGCGTGTACGTGATGTTACTGTTGCTGAAAACATCGATCGCAGAAATTACCGCACAGCCGACAACATCGACTATCAAGATGGTGACTTCGAAAGTTCAATTTACTTCGGACAAGAAGACTACCAGACCAACGAAAATAGAATGTACGATTGGGGTTCAACTACTTTGGTTAACAACCGCTCACGTGTATACAAAGGTGGATCATGGAGAGACCGTGCATTTTGGGTTATCCCAGGAAGCCGTCGTTTCTTGGATGAGCGTCGTGCAAATTCAACTCTTGGTTTCCGTTGCGCTATGACGCGTGTTGGAAGCCCTGTTGGATTGAGTTTTGAATAAGACTACATTCATAAAATAGTTTTGAAACCCTGCTTTGCGAAGCGGGGTTTCTTATTTTCGGGTCATGGATATTCAGTTTCTGTATCGTTTATTCTTATCGTCAACAGGAGTAACTACCGACACCCGCAACCTGCAAAAAGGGCAGCTATTCTTCGCACTAAAGGGAGACCGATTTGACGGCAATCAATATGCACAGGCAGCAATAGATGCCGGTTGTGTGGCTGCTATTGTGGATGACCCCCAACATGCATCGCCCAACGACAATAGATACCTCGTTGCAAATGTCTTACCGGCCCTTCAAGAGTTGGCTGCTTATCACCGCAAGCAAATGAACTGCAAGGTGATTGGTTTAACAGGCAGCAATGGCAAAACAACATCGAAAGAATTGATTCGCGATGTTCTATCAACCACCTACAAAACTTACGCTACAAAAGGGAACCTGAACAACCACATTGGAGTGCCATTGAGCTTGTTGGAAATAAAGAGCGATCACGAGTTCGCTATCATCGAAATGGGAGCCAATGCACAAAAAGAGATCGCATTCCTGAGTTCATTGTCGCAACCAGACTTCGGTTACATTACCAATATTGGCAAAGCCCACCTTGAGGGTTTTGGCGGAGAAGAAGGCGTAAAAAAGGGTAAGAAAGAACTATTCGATCAACTGCGCACGCAAGGCAAGCCCGTTTTCATCAATACCAACGATGCTGCGTTGATGGATATATCTGAAGGAATGAATCGCATCCTGTTCGGTTCAGAAAAACACTTGCCGCTTGTTGAATATGTAACACAAGAGCCATTTCTTACATTTCGATGGAAGACAGACAGCTATCAATCACCCGACGTACTGACACAGTTGAAAGGTGCATATAACATCTCAAATGCAGCTATTGCCATTGCCATAGGCGCGCACTTTCACGTGTCACCAGAGCATATCAACATCGCATTGTCGAGCTACACCCCAGAAAACAATCGAAGTCAGCTGAAAAAAACTGACCGCAATGAATTGATTTTGGATGCTTACAACGCCAATCCGACCAGCATGGAGCACGCCCTCCTTTCGTTTGAACGCAGTGACGCGAAAATGAAAATCTGCATCTTGGGCGACATGTTTGAGCTCGGTGAATCATCTGCTCACGAGCATAAAGCAATAGTGGATCTGGCTGAAAAGCTAGGATTAAAAGCCATATTTGTAGGCAGTCACTTTCGACATCCTGCGTTAGCAGCCCAAAAGAAATGGTTTGCAGACACCGAAACGTTGAAAGCACATTTAATTGAAGAACCACTAGGTGGATATCAAATACTAATCAAAGGGTCGCGAGGAATGCGGCTAGAGCAAATTGTAGACATACTGTAACGATTGGTATCTTTGCAGACAAATTACACCATATGAATTTTGTTGAAGAGCTTCGCTGGCGCGGATTATTGCACGACATCACACCCGGTGCAGAAGAATTGTTGTTGAAAGAGTCTGTTTCAGGGTATGTTGGCTTTGACCCAACTGCTGACTCTTTGCACATCGGAAATCTCGTACCCATAATGCTTTTGGTACATTTTCAGCGAGCCGGACACAAGCCTATGGTACTCGTGGGCGGTGCGACAGGAATGGTAGGAGACCCAAGTGGTAAGACAGCAGAGCGCCAATTGTTGGATTTGGATGCCATCAACCACAACTTGAACAGTCAGCGCAAGCAGTTGGAGCAGTTTCTAGACTTTTCAGATATTCCAAATGGAGCTGTGGTTGTAAACAACTACGATTGGTTTAAAGATTACTCATTTCTCGATTTCATTCGTGAGGTAGGAAAGTTCATTACCGTGAACTACATGATGGCCAAAGACTCAGTGAAGAAACGTTTGGAAACAGGCATGAGCTTTACAGAGTTCAGCTATCAGTTGGTTCAAGGGTATGATTTTTACCACTTGTGGAAGAACGAGAATTGCAAGATTCAAATGGGCGGATCTGATCAGTGGGGGAACATTGTAACCGGCACTGAACTCATACGGAAAATGGGCAGCGGAGAAGCCTTTGCTTTAACGGCTCCGCTGGTAACGAAGGCCGATGGCAGCAAGTTTGGAAAATCGGAAGGCGGCAATGTTTGGCTTGATCGCGCACGAACTAGTCCGTACAAATTCTACCAATACTGGATCAACTCATCAGATGCTGACGCAGCCAAATACATTCGCATTTTCACCCTCAAAACCAAAGAAGAGATAGAGGCCATTGAAGCTGAGCACGCGCTTAACCCCGGAGCTAGAAAATTGCAGAAAGAAGTAGCTAACGATGTAACACTTCGCATTCATGGTGAAGAAGGACTTCAGAACGCCATAGAAGCATCTGAAATACTTTTTGGACGTTCTACTAAAGAGAGTTTGATGCGATTGAGTGAAGATGATTTCACGAGCATTTTCGATGGCATTCCGACTAAGGAGATCTCTAAACAAGAACTCGAAGGTTTGACAATAGAGGATGCTTTGGTTGCAAAAGGAGGTTTTTTGCCATCACTTTCAGAAGCGAGGAGAGCTTTGAAAGAGAATAGCATTCAAGTCAATAAAGAGAAGTTCGACGGCACACGGGTATTGGATAATACCGACCTTATACTTGGGAAGTACATCTTGTTGCAACGTGGGAAGAAAACTTACTATGTATTGAGTGTGCAGGATTAATCGAGGGAGAAAAGAATAGAAACATCTTTTCCTTCGACTAGAAATAGAAGTACAACGAGCGAAACAGAAACCACAAGACCTATGGTTGCTTTTCCTATATCTGAAAACAGCATATAGCTGAGTGACTTATCAGGTTTAGGCCCCAATCTGTAACGCATGGCTATTTCACGTCCGGCGAGTAAGCCGAGGAAAACCCAAGTTGTACTCATTGGCAATTTAGCTTCCCACAGACCGAGTACATTTTGCTTGAACAGCAGCAGTACTAGGCCGTACGACAAATCAATAAACGTTGCAGACCGTATGTCTGCTGTGTTTGATTTCGACGTTACGATGCGTTGAATGGCCCCACCTCTTTGATAGAAAATAACACCTAAGAGGCCTACCAAAATAAAGAGAGCGAATATAAATTCTCCCAACCCAATTTGCTCTGGGCGTCCGAGATAGATAAAGATATTGGCCAAGTCTTGGGTCAGCCATTGTGACCAAAGGAAAGCTGTAGAGAACCATTGAGC
>JANRAA010000102.1:0-353 GCA_030728235.1 Flavobacteriales bacterium | reverse complement strand
CTAAACTTCTTCTCAGTTAGCTTTGATATCAGAATATAGAATAAAAAAGCGAAAGTGATTGCCACGGCGTAGCCCAGTAGTGACTTGAAGACCATTCCTGGTAGGCTCTTGATCGAGAAAAACGAAAGGATGAGAAAGGTTGTAGAAACCGGAATACCGATGCGTGTTATGATCAAGAGTACAACTGGAGGCAGCAGATACCAGATGGTAAGTTTCTCTGGGATATCAATTTTATCAAGGCGATCGAATGTTACATCATTCCCACCAAGCCACTCGCCCATACCGGAGTAACCGACAATAAGAATGACCGCCATAATTCCGCCTGCGTAGAGCCACAGCACCCACCACGGACG
>JANRAA010000101.1 GCA_030728235.1 Flavobacteriales bacterium | reverse complement strand
TCAATACTCAAACACAGCAATACCAAACTTGCGGGAAGCAGGTAGCTTGAGGCCACTGGGTATAAGGCTGAGGCTTCACCATCGACTATTCCTGCCGAATTATAAATGGCAGGAACGAAGTAACACATCAAAAGTGTTGGAACGTATTTGTAGAATTTTTTTGTCTTCGGATGATGGGAGGAATAGAAGATGATTGCCAATGTGGCCATCAATAATCCGAGTACAACAGCGTCGTTAGTAATTGGGAACATAGTTGAGTATATAAGTGTCCGAAGATAAGAACTTCAATTTTAAAGCAAGAATCCCAAAATACAATCTACATCAGACCAAATTTCTACCTTCGTTTATTATTGACCAAATAACCAAAATCATGAAGTTTATTAAAATCCTTTTGATCGTCATCCTCATACCAGTAGTGGCATGGTTGATCATCTGTGCTGTAGCACCATCTAAAATGGAGTTCGAAGTTTCAAAAGAAATGGCTGTTGAGCCAGCAGTAGTCTTTAAAGAAATTTCAGACTTTAGAAACTGGGAAGCTTGGAATCCGTGGGCTGCTATGGATAGCACAACAGTAAATTCATACTCTGGACCAAAAAGTGGCTTGGGCACAAGGATGGATTGGACGGGTGAGTTGTTGGGTTCGGGATCTCAAGAAATTATAGAAGAGACAAAAAACGAGTTCGTTAAAGTACGCTTGATATTCAATGATTTCCCTGGAGAGAATTACGCGAATTGGAAATTGGAGAAGGTAGCTGGAGGCACGAATGTAACATGGACATTCGACGGCGGGGAGATACCATTTATGTTTCGCGGATTTTCTGTTCTTTTCGGAAAAGAATCTCTGATTGAAAATTACAATCGCGGATTGAACGGATTGAAATCGGTTGTTGAATCTAAGCCGAAAATGGAACCAACAGCAGAGAACATTCCAGACACTTGGTACATCGGAATCTCAATGGACAATATCACCGAATCTGATTTGTCAGGTGGCAATGTTCATGGTCCTGCATATGGCAAAATTATGGAGTTTTTAACAGGTGAAGGCATTGAAGCTTCTGGAATGCCTATTACAATTGTTCGTCGTCATTCAGAAGAGTCAATGGATCTTACATTCGCTATTCCTGTTGCAGATAGCATCGCCGGTTCATCTGAATTGTTGGTGTCGAAAATACCAGGAGGAAAAGCAATGTCTACCATCCACTACGGAAGCTATGAGAGTTCTGGAGAAACGTGGTATGCCATTGGCGACTACATAGAAGACAATGGCGTTCCTGTGCGTTACTTCCCATACGAGGTTTACTTAAACGATCCAGATTCAGTTGCAGAATCTGAAATTATGACCAAAATTATTTTCCCCGTATCAGAATAGTATCTGAGGAAACATACATAATCGAAAAGCCCACCCCGCGTTAGCGAGGTGGGCCTTTCTTTGACCAAGTAAATTGGTCTCCACCCTATATCATTTAATGATCAACTTCTCTTCAACTACATCTCCCTGTAGGCGGATTTTTAGGAAATAAATTCCTGCAGAAAGTCTGTTACGGAATTGGTATGTAAGCGACTCTTTACGAGCCAATGTAGATAGTGTTGTGTTTTCAATTAGTTTACCGCTTCCGTCGTAAACTTCTAGGTCTATTACGTGAGCACTAGATGGAAGGTTTCGAAAATTGAAAGAAATATTTTCACCATCGTTTGGATTTGGGTAAATACTTACCTCAAACCCGCTATTGTCAAGGTTTGCAACGCTTTGTGCATTTTCGTATGTCAGGGTGCAAGTGCTGCCCCAGGCGCCCCAAACTTCGCCTACTGCAGCACGGACACGTATGCCGTAGGATTCTCCAATGATCAAATCATCGGCGTTAGCCAGATTGAAAAGGTTCATAAAGCTGGTGTAAACGATTTGATCGTTTCCAGCGGTAAACTGCCATTCGTAACGATCAGCACCCGGTACGTTGTTGCATTGAATCATATTGCCCGCCAGCATAACACCTGCTGCGCAATCTGAATTGGAAATGCTTGTCTGCGGTACATTGTCAGACATACTAATCAAACATGCTTCACCCCAGTCTGACCAGATTTCGCTTTCGTTGAGCACGCGCAGCATAACACTCATGGTCATGTCGTACGTCAGGTTTGGAACTGTGCTCAACATGAAGTTCGGGTTGCTGCCCAGTGTATACTCATCGCTGAAAGCACCTGAAGCAATGTTGCTAAAACGCCACTGGTACATGCTGGCGCCATTTACGGGGATGCATGAGATTGTTTGTGTCATCTGCAAACCGCTGGCACCACAACTTGCAGCATCCAACATGGTTGGTTCTGGAGCTTGATCACAGTTGTAAGGAATATTGATACTTGCATTCGCCATGCAACCATTGTCATCGGTTACAGTTACGACATACCCGCCTGAACTCGCGTTCGATAGCATTTGAGTGTTGCTCCCGTTCGACCAAGAATAGGTGTAATTGCCTGTTCCTCCCATTGCATTCACGATGGCTTCACCATCCATTCCAGCGCAGCTTTCACTTTGAGAAACCAGGGCGGATGCACTTATTTCAGAAGGCTCAACGATTTGAATCGATTCTTCAGCATTGCATCCATGACTATCGGTAACTACGAGGGTATATTCTCCAACTCCCAATTCTGAAATGTTTGCCGTATCGTCACCGTTGCTCCAACTAAATGTATGCGGAGCAGTTCCACCTGTTGCAGTAGCAGTAGCAGATCCATCGTCATTTCCAAAGCAAGTAATATCGGATTTGAAAATCACCAAATTCATTTGACTCGGTTCGATGAGCGTAACTTGCGCGCTTCCTGAACATCCATCGGTGTCTGATACATTGAGTGTGTATGTGCCAGGTCCACGTCCAGAGATAGACGTTCCTGTGTTTCCTGTGCTCCAAGAGTATGTGTATGGTGTGTTTCCGCCACTCACAGTTGCTGTTGCACTGCCATCGTTCATACCGAAACATGAGATTTGTCCGGCTGTGATGCTCACATTCAATTGATTGGTTTCAGAAATGGTGAAGTTCTGACTAAATGTACATCCCTTGCTGTCAGTTGTTGTTACACTGTAACTTCCTGCAGCCAGGTTGCTAATGGCGCTGCCTGTGTGTCCAGTGCTCCAACTGTTAGTATACGGAGCTGTTCCGCCCATCGAACTAACACTTGCAGATCCCGGTTGTCCGTTACATGAAATGTTGTTCGCGGTCAAATTCGGCACCAATGCTGTTGGCTGAGTAACCGAGAAACTGTTCGTTTTGGCGCATCCATTGGCATCAGTTGCTGTTGCTTGATAGTTGCCAGGTGTTAAAGAAGCGATGTTGTTCCCATTTTGTCCGTTGCTCCATGACACGTTGATGCTTCCTGTTCCTCCCGAAGTAACAGCAGAAGCTGATCCATTGGCTGCACCGTTGCAGGTGATGTTCACAGGTGTAACGGTCAAGTTAACATTGGTAGGTTGTGTAACGTTCGCTGTGGTTTGTTGACTGCAGGAGTTGCTGTTGGTCACGGTTACGGTGTACGATCCAGCGCCCACATTGGTGAGTGTCGCGCCTGATTGTCCGTTGCTCCATGAATATGTAAATCCACTTCCACCGCTTGCGGTTACCGTTGCACTTCCATTCGACCCGCCATTGCAGCTTACTGCAGAGATAGAGGTCGAAAGTGTTGGTTTCGGATTGATTGTTAAGTATGAGGTCTTTGTTTCTACATCGCTGCCAGCTCCGTTTGAAGCAGTAAGGGTAACGGCGTATGTACCTGCCGATGCGTAGGTTATGTTTTGCGGGTTTGCGACAGTTGAACTTGATGGACTACCCCCTGGGAAGCTCCATGTCCATGCAGTCGGGCTACCAACACTCAGATCGTTGAAATTGATAGTGTTTCCAGCACAAGTAGATGTCACACTAGCAGCAAAGTTTGCTGTTGGTGTTGTTTCAGTGTTGACATATTCAACGCAGAAATTATGAACAGCTTCCAATCCGAAGTTTCCTCCTCCATTGGCGAGAACCGCTCCGTCATCGTCTGTAAGGCTATATGTTCCGTTGATGAGCGACATGCCATCACCGTAGGAGTCGTAGACATGCAACGTGTAACAATCACTTGGCAGACAAACATTGGAACTGAATACAGCACCTTGGTTTGAGTTGTTGTATGGTCCGCCACTGGCAACCACATCGCCATTAAGTTTGATGTCCCAAGACGTTTCAGCACCGAAGTAATCGAGTGTAACAGTCATGGTCACGCCAACGCCTGCAGCTACAGTGAAATTTTTGGTGTCTTCGTCGTTGCCATTGTTTTGGTCAGCAACTCCATTTGGATTTGAGATCCAAGCATTGAAGGTGTGACTACCGAAGTTGGTAGCAACTTGAGGAAGAGTTACATCGGTGCTAGATCCACTTGCTAAACTACCTGTCCACGCATAAGTTTGAGTGCCTACGTTATCAACGTTATAGTTGAATGTAACAGATGTAAGTGTTGAAGATCCGAAATTCGTTAGCGTAACATTTGGTTGGAAAGTGCTGTTGCATCCGCTAGCCGCAGGCGCATTGATAGCAGTGATGCCGGCATCGTTGCTGGTAACGGGCACACAACCGAAAGAGGTTGTAAGAGAAAGGCGTTGCGTCAGTAGCGTATTCCGCATTCTGTCTTTTTGTCCCTGTGTGAACATGTCACGGCAGCTCTCGGGGGTATAATCCATGTAGTTTTCGACTTGCTGAGTGCCGCTGCAAGCTGGATTTCCGCAGCTCGACGCGAGAATGGTAGGAGGGGTGTCGCAAACACGATCGCCTTGAGTTGAACAATTCGATTCAGAAGAGCAATCGTTCGTCAAATGAAACGTATGGTACAAACCGAAAAAGTGACCTATCTCGTGAGATAGTGTTCTGTTGAGTGCTGTGCTTGGTTTGATGTTTCCTGTTGTCCCCACGGCGTTGTGAAGCATCACGATACCATCAATTGGGTTGTTGATTGGGAAGTAAGCAAAACCTTGTATTCCGCTGGAAGCATTGTTGTCTTCAATTTCGTTGACAACCCAAATATTGATGTATTGTTCTCTTGGCCAAGTCGACAATGCTTTCACTGTTGCTTCATCGGCACCTACCGATCCAGTTGCACGGATGCCTTGTTCTGCGTAGTTCGGAATAGAGGAACCATCTACACGGACAATTCCCGTAGTTGAGTTTCCATTGGGATCGCGGCTAGCGAGGCAGAATTCAAATCCCACATCTACGCCGTTGCCATCGCCATTTGATCCGGCCATTTTGCGGAAATCCTCGTTCAAGGCGTCTATGGCACTGAAGATTTGCGCATCCGAGATGTTTGAACTTTGACCGATTGGCTCGCCTTCATTGATGATGTGAAACACCACAGGGAAGACATAGATTGTTTCATCTCTGTCGCCGCTTTCTGCTTGCTGGTTTGCAAGTTGGAGCATGCGTTGCTCAAAATTGAACCACGAACGCTGATAAATAGTGTCTGATTCAACCAGTTGCTCATGACGATGTCCGGATGCACATGGTGCTACTTCCGATTGTCCAAAAATGCTACCAACCATTACGGTAAATAGCAGAATCAGAATAGATGTTTTCATTTTCATAACGCTTTCCTCCATGCAGTTAGGGCATATACTTATTTTTTGCGATTTTGGTTACATCTAAAAGGCAGTCAGTATTGTTAACTTTCAAAAAGAAAAAGTGCCATGAGCGATAAAGAAAACTACAAGCCAGTGAGCTGCACATTCATGGATGAGGTTGAGAATTTGGCTACCTTGAGAAAGCGCGGACGAATAGAAAAAGGCACCATTGTTTATCGAAGTAATGATGATGAGATCACCGTTGAAGACGCAATTTTAACTTGGGAGTCGAGAAATGGAGCTGAGTATTTGGTGCTCGAAAGCGGATTGGAGATCCGTATGGATCACGTAGTAAGTGTTTATGAAGTTCGCGCCAGCGGCGCGGATGATTGAAGTTTGCGTTTCAAGGGAAGTGGAGAGAATGATAGCGGACGCTTTTTTCGTCGAAGCCGACGGCGAAGATTCCCGAAGGCTGAGGCACTCGAAGCCGAGGTTCTCGAAGCCGAGGTGAGTAGTGGAGTGAGAATGAAAAGGAGAGCTCGGAACGCTGGTGAGCTTGATATTGAGAGTAGCAAATGAAGAAAGTTTAGTGCATTTGTCCTTCAACTTCACCCTCGCGTTCGAAGCGGGTTTGCGCCCTGCGGGCCCGCCCACGCCTTCCCGCCGGCTGAGGCTCTCGAAGCCGGCACGGTGCAAAGTTAAATCGTCTGAAAATACTTGTCAATAGGCACTTTGTGGATGATAGCGAGAACTTTGTAGATGCGTGTTTTTGGATGTTTTTTTGGAGATAAAACGAAGGCCGGATTGCAGATCGTGTGATTGTCACATTTACTTGTGTCCAAAGTTGACAAAGTAACAGAGCGAGAATGAGAGCGCAAACTTATTTTGTCGCATAAGGTGGCTGAAGTACTCGAATAAGGTGGTTGAGGTACTCGCATAAGGTGGCTGAGGTACTCGCATAAGGTGGCTGAGGTACTCG
>JANRAA010000100.1 GCA_030728235.1 Flavobacteriales bacterium | reverse complement strand
ACATTGTTCCCGATTTTATTGTAACCATTGAAGAAGACGAGCTTCGTTTGCAGTTGAATCAGCGCAATGCCCCAGACTTGAAAATCTCAAGACAATATAGGGAGATGCTTCAATCGTATGCAGCATCTGCGAAGACAGATAAGTCTCAGAAAGAGGCAGTAATGTTTGTCAAACAGAAAATAGATTCTGCCAAATGGTTTATTGACGCGATTTTGCAACGTCAACAAACCTTGATGGTGACCATGGAGGCTATTTTGGGAATTCAAGAGGAGTATTTTCTCACTGGAGATGAAACCAAGTTGAAGCCCATGATTTTAAAAGACGTGGCTGAGTTGGTAAACATGGATATCTCAACAATTTCTCGTGTTGCGAATAGCAAGTATGTGCAATCGCCTTACGGTAGTTTTCTGCTCAAGACTTTTTTCAGTGAATCGTTGACAAATGATGAAGGAGAAGAGGTTTCGACGCGCGAAGTAAAGAAGATTTTGCAAGATGCCATTGAAGCTGAAGAAAAGCGCAAACCTCTTACCGATGAGCGTTTGATGCAACTTTTAAAAGAGAAAGGATACAACATTGCACGACGCACAGTAGCTAAATACAGGGAGCAATTGAATATTCCAGTTGCGCGTTTGCGGAAACAACTGTAACCATGGTGCAATCTGCCAAGATCATTTCTTTTTTATTGCACCCTTTATGGATGCCACTGATTACCTTGATCATTGCTTTTGGGCTTGATCCATTTTTAGGTATTCACCCCAAGGCTTTTCTCTTTTTGCTATCGATTGTCTTGGTGAACATCTTGGTGCCTGGCATCACGATATTGTTTATGGCCAAGCGTAAGATGATTTCGAACTTGGAGATCTCTGAAAGAACTGAAAGGTGGATACCTTTCTTACTCGTGTTTGGTTATTATTTGCTGACTTATGTCCTCTTACGAACAAGAGCCGACCATTTTCCAATTGTTGTCAATTCATTTTTCTTTGGATTGTTGTTGTCGCTTGGTTTGGCAGTGATCATCAACAATTTCACAAAGATCAGCATACACATGTTGGCCTTTGGAGGGATGCTCGGAAGCATAGCGGCGCTGAATGTGGTGCACTACCTCAATCAGGGATTCGTGATTGCCATTTTGCTATTGCTTGGCGCGGCGGTCGCTTGGGCGCGATTAACACTGGGTGTGCATACCCATCGACAAGTGTATTTCGGCTTTTCGTTGGGTTTTTTGATACACTTCTACGTGATTTCTTACGGCGTTTTTGTCTGACACTATATAAGGTAGAAACTTAACCCGATTCCTGACGGATTCCAAAGCGGGGCATTTTCCAGTCTGAACAAAGGGGAGAAGCTAAAGAACCCATAGGCTGCAATTCTTCCCTTTCCGACCCTGACAGTTCCGCAATAGCGCAGCTTTTCCAATCCCCAAATGTCGAAGAATTTTCTTTTTCCATCGATGTCGATGACCTTCGTGTGGGTATTGACAGCGTATCCAATTGTTCCGCCGAGGTATATTTTAAAAGGGGATTCTGATTTTGTCCGAATACGCAATTCAACAGGTACTTCGACAAAGTTTACCGACAGTTTATTTTTCTCGTACGTCGTGGTCGGCAATTCTATAAACTGAATTTTGTTGTCGTATGTGCGATAAAAAAAGCCTTTTGTATGCAAGTTAAAAGAGCTGAATCCCACACCGAACGCGATGCTAAAGAATGACTTTTGTATTGGGTAGTCGAACATCAAAGCGGCGTTGAACCCGGGCGACCACGGTCGAACATTGAGATTTTCTGGAGCCCGCATCAGGAAGTCATTGTGAAGGTCCATTACAAATCTATCGCGCGCTTGCGGAATAAATGGAGGTTTGCTTTGGTTCGATTGTCCAATTCCGCAGATGGCTGCTAGCAGCAGATAACCGAGTAGAACAAGTCTCATTCTTGCAACTTTAATTGCCATGTCCATGCATCTTTTAGAGCATCTGCAAGCGTTAATTCGCATGACCAATTCAGCATTTCCTTCGCTTTATCAGCGGATGCAAATATCTGTTCAACATCTCCAGGTCGGCGGGCGCCAGCTACAACATTGACAGGCATGTTGTTTACTTCTTGGAAAGTATCAATGACTTCTTTAACCGAGTTTCCATTTCCACTACCCAGGTTGAATACTTCGCAGATTTGCGATTGGTTTTCGAGCCAGCCCAAGGCCGCCACGTGTGCCTTTGCGAGGTCAACAACATGAATATAATCGCGAATGCACGTGCCGTCGGGAGTGTTGTAATCGCTTCCAAAAATCGTAAGATGGCTGCGCAATCCGGCTGCTGTTTGAGTGATATAAGGAATGAGGTTTTCAGGAACTCCCAAAGGCAATTCTCCGATCAATCCTGACGGGTGAGCACCTATCGGATTAAAATATCGAAGTAGTACCGACGAGAGTTTTGAGCCAATGGAAGTATCGGCAATCATGCGTTCGCAAACCTGCTTCGTATATCCGTATGGTGAGCTCGCCGACATCCAAGCCGTTTTTTCGCTTACCGGATTTTCTTTGGGTTGTCCGTAAACCGTGCAACTTGAAGAGAATACCAAATTTTGCACATCGTATTGAGCCATGCACTCAAGCACCACTCGCGTTGAGTTGATGTTGTTGTGGTAGTAGGCGAGCGGTTTTGCTACAGACTCACCAACAGCTTTAAATGCTGCGAAATGAATTACACCAGCGAAAGGGCCTTGCTCATTGAATATGGCCGTCATCGCCTCCAAATTTGTGCAGTCGACATTAAAGAACGGAATGCTCTTGCCGGTAATGGCCTCAATGCCATCAAGCATTGAAATATTTGAGTTGCAGAGGTTGTCGATAATGATAGGCTCATAGCCGGCATTCACCAATTCCACAACTGTGTGTGAACCGATAAACCCCGCTCCGCCTGTAACAAGTACTTTTTTCATTCTATTCATTGCCTCGGCTAAAGGTAGTAAAAGGATTTGTTCAGAGAAATCTTACATAATAAGGTAACAGCAGTTGACGGCAATGCCTTTGCAATGCCCGTAACAGGAAGTATAAAAGAGGCGGATATGACTGAAGTGCTGTTGTTAGAAGATCGCTATCGCGATGGAGTTGTAGTGTCAGAAGTCTTGGAAATGCTCAATAAGATGGGCAGTCTGAGAGTCATGGTTATCGAGAGCCATGCATTGGGATTCTTCTCCCATAGTCAGGAGCAACCCTTGGGAATTGTGTTGTTTTTGAACGGACAAGAAGCCATAGGGATCTTTGCCGATACCAATTACAAGCTAATGCAATCAGATGTATTTGGTATCAGGCGATTGAGCCTTACACGGAATTATACGGTTTTGAACGCAGCTAAAACTGAAGTTTGTTTCATCAACTATTTGATGAATCTTACAGCTGATAGTCAAATCGCAGCATACCTAAACAACTGAATATCAATGATTAAATAACCTAAAGATCAATGCGTTTAGTTTTCGAACGGAATTTTGAAACCAAAGAAAGCTTATGACGTATGATTGTTAACTAACCTATCTAGCAAATGAATACGAGTAACCACGACAAGCTTTTTGATTTGTCGTACCTAAACCAGATTTTCCAAGGAAATCAGGAGATGGTGCACAAGATCATCCAGCTGTTTTTAGAGCAAGTGCCGGAGTATATCCAGGAGATGGAGAATTGCTTAACCAGAAATGACCTGCTAGCATTACATCCATTGGCACATAAGGCAAAATCGAGCATTGCGATGCTCGGATTGAAATCACTTGAAGAGAAAGTGCTGCGAATCGAAAGCGATTCAAAAGCCCACCGAAATCTGGATGTACTGCCAGATTTGGTGCACCAACTTCAAATTGATTGCATGACAGCCCGGCAACAGTTGGCTGATGTTCTACAAAGCAGTTAGAAAGATATTTTCGAAAATCGTATAAATGCCACTCCTATTGGGGTGGCATTTGTATTTTTGTAGTTGATTGAATTCTGATGCAAGCAGCACAAATAAATACAGACGATATTAAATACCTGGAATCCAAAGGTGTAGTATTGGCTCGTGTAGATGCACAGATTCTGGCTTTGCACCTCGGGATGCAGCACACCAAACTTGAGCGTGCTTGCACAGCAGGTGATGGCATTCTAAAGTTCGATGTTGATAAACAACAGCATTTTAGATCGTTGTTCACTAGCCTGCAAAGAGATTTTGAAATTGTAAGTTTTATACCGGCATCTGGCGCGGCGAGCAGAATGTTCAGCCATCTTCACCATGCTGAATTGAATGCAGCACAGTTTAACGAGTTTGTTGGTCGACGAAAAGAACTTCCTTTTTTTCCTGAGTGGAAAGCGATTTTGGAAGGACGTGGTTTAGACATCCATGACGATACCATCTTCACCCCTCAAATGGTGGTGGAGACATTGCTTTCTGAGAACGGATTGAACTTCGGCAAGATGCCAAAGGGATCCATTCCTTTTCATGCGTACGAGAATCAGAACAGAACCCCGTTTGAGGAACATCTTTGTGAAGCTGCGCTTTATGGCAATGGCAGAACCGGATCTCATGTCCATTTTACCGTTGCGCCCACTTTTTCAACTACCGATCGCATGCACGTTCGCGACCTATCGAAGAAGATTGCGGAGCAACTAGGTGTGGAAATGACCGTTTCATTTTCTGAGCAATACGGGTCAACCGACACAGTTTCGTTGCTTCAGAACGGAGAGCTTTTGCGCGATGACGAAGGGCGTTTGGTTTTGCGACCGGGCGGACATGGTTCTTTGTTGAGGAACCTCAATGAATTGAATGCCGATTTGATTTTCATTAAGAATATCGACAATGTGTTGCCAGATCGGTTGAAGGGAGAAGTTGGATTGAGCAAGCAGTTATTGGGAGGTTTGATCATTGAGCTTACCGCAGAGCGCAATCGTTTATACGCGGCGATCAAGAATGCGGAGCCGAGTGCAATTGATGAGGCAACCGTGTTTTTCAAGACCTGGTTCAACATCCTCGCCGTGCGCGAGAAAGATACCTTAGAGAACCTGCTTATGCGGCCAATTCGCGTATGTGGTATGGTGCGCAATGTAGGCGAACCGGGAGGCGGACCATTTTGGGTTAAAGGCAGCGATGGCGATATGCGTGTACAAATTGTTGAGAAGGCACAAATTGATCTTTCGCAAGCAGAGCAAGTGCGTGTATTAGAAAGTAGCACCCATTTTAACCCTGTTGATGTTGTTTGTTCAATCCGCAATCCGAAAGGTGAATTGTACAATTTGAATGATTTCGTTGAAGATCAAACAGCTTTTATCACGCACAAGAATTTTCAAGGGAAAGACATCACCGTATATGAGCACCCCGGTTTGTGGAATGGCTCAATGGGCTTGTGGAATAGTGTTTTTATTGAAGTGCCGCTTGAGACATTCGCGCCGGTAAAAACCGTCAACGACCTTTTCAGGCCGTATCACAAATAAAAAAGTGCCCACTTTCGCAGGCACCTTTCATGGGGAGTTAGCTATAAAATAGAATTATTGTTTGATTACAGTTTTCAAGTAGACTTGGCTTCCATGTTCTATGCGAACGGTTTGGAATCCCTTTTTAAATGGGATGTTTGTCATCACATTAACCGTTTGTGATTCTGTTGACGGTTGCATCCAATCTTCGAACATCAGAACACCCATGTAGTCGTATACCATGATGTGCAAGTCTTCACCTTCGAACGGACTAACGCGCACGTTAAAGTCGTTCAAGAACGGATTTGGGAAGCAACTTACTTCGATTTCCTTTTCTTCTGCAGCCTCGATGAAGTTGAAGTTAAAAGGTTTCATGCCCACGGCATGGATGGGAGCAAAATCGAAGGGTTCTTCGTTGAGCAGCATCCCCGTTATTTGATGACGAGAGTCGGTACTGCCTATCAATTCCAGTGTTTCAGATGAAGGGACGAGTATTTCAATCCAATAATCTTGGACATTCACCACCTGAAACGGAGAGAATTGAGCTTTTAGCAAATCGGCCACACCTTCGATTGCTGTCAGCTGTCCTTGACTTATAATACTGCCCTTTTGATTTGTGATAGCTATTTCAACGTTTTCCAGATTGGTTGAAATAGATCCTGCAAAGTAAATTCCCTCTATTATACCATCGGTGCAGAATTGCAGTTCTTGCACCAAACGATCGCCTGAGAACGATTTCGTTGTGTTGAAGTTTCTCTGAGCAATTGAACACTCGTGTTCAGGGAACGCATCGAAGACATTGTTTGATTCAGGAGATTCGCCGCTTGTGAGGATTTCGAATGTGAGGTCGATGTTGGCGCTTACCCCATTTCGAAGCAGCTCTCCGCAGCCGTAAGGGTCGTTTTTCCCGACAGCAATTTTCGGTTCATCTTTTTTCCAGACGCCCAACTTTTGAATGAACAAGTCATATTGAATGCCAGGGTTCAGAATGATTTCGTTTTGGAACGACACAAACAAAGGCATCAAATCTTGTGATGGCACAATTGAAACCACTTTTGATTGCATGGTTTGTCCGTTTGCTCGCAAGCTTATTAAAACATCGCCACTTTCAGCAGAGGCGTATTGCAAGATGACAT
>JANRAA010000099.1 GCA_030728235.1 Flavobacteriales bacterium | reverse complement strand
TAACCCTCATACCACAGTTTTTGACTTATGAGCACACCGATGGCCTGAATTATATCAATGCCGAAATACGCCGTCACGACACATGGTTTACATATTTCGAGGAAAAAGTCAAAATCGCTTCCGTGTTTGGTGTCGGGGCTGGTATTATGTTGCCGAAGACGAACTCGAAACTGATGGAAAAAGAACGGAACGATGAGTTTCATCTCGCAGGTTGGGGCACCGCGGCAATGGGCGGAATAACCATAACTTTCTTCGATTACTTCTTTATTCAGAGTGAAGTGAAGGGCGGATTCATCAACATGCCAGATGTAAGAACCTCTCCAGACCCGTCAGACAAGGCCTCTCAACACTTCTTTTTTCTTCAAAACAACTACGTTTTTGGAGTCTCTCTTCCACTGAGAAAGTCGGCTGAAAACTAATTTTCCCTTTTTGTTATTTGGTTATTGAAATTTTCTAATTTCTAAGCGCCGTTTGAAATCCCATTTGGGCACATTCGAACGGCATGAAACCTTTTATTATAACTAAATATTCTATTGTATGAAGACACGTCTACTGTTCTTTGCGTTACTTCTTGTGTCTATTTTTTCGCAAGCACAGCGCAATTGTGGTTCCATGGATTACCTGGAAATGCAACTTCAAAATGACCCCAAACGCAATACGAAACTGGAAGCCATTGAAAGGCATACAGAAGAGGTTGTTTCCTCTGGAATACGCGCCGTGAATGGGGTTATCAATATCCCTGTAGTTGTTCACGTAGTGTATAACACCGCTGCTGAAAACGTGAGCACAGCACAAATCATGTCGCAAATAGATGTTTTGAACGCTGACTTCAGAAGGTTGAACTCAGATGCCGACAATGTATGGGCGCAAGCAGCAGATGCTGAAGTGTCGTTTTGCCTTGCAACGGTAGACCCAAATGGGGCTCCAACAACGGGTATAACACGGACATCAACCAGCACAACAGCTTTTGGAACCAATGACCAAGTGAAGTTTAACTCCTCTGGCGGAAAAGATGCTTGGCCTTCATCGCAATACATGAACCTTTGGGTGTGCGATATTAGCGGAGGAATACTCGGATATGCTCAATTTCCGGGTGGGGCATCTTCAACCGATGGTGTTGTTATCGATTACCAATACTTCGGAACTACTGGCACTGCAACAGCCCCATTCAATCTTGGTAGAACGGCTACGCACGAAGTAGGTCACTGGTTGAACCTTCGCCACATTTGGGGAGATGGTGGATGCACCGTTGACGATTTTGTAACGGATACACCAACTTCTGATGCTCCAAACTATGGTTGTCCGCTTGGACACGTTTCTTGCAGTTCAACTGATATGGTTCAGAATTACATGGATTACACAGATGATGCGTGTATGAACCTATTTAGTGCTGGACAAAAAACTAGAATGCGCGCGTTGTTTGAACCAGGGGGTGCACGGGCGTCGTTGCTAAACTCAACTGCCTGCGGCGGCGGTGGACCAGCACCTACATGTAACGACGGCATTCAAAACGGCACTGAAACAGGAATCGACTGCGGTGGTTCTTGTCCGGCTTGTGGATGCTCCGACAACGCACTATCACTTTCAATTACTTTCGACAACTACCCTGAGGAAACCAGTTGGACATTGAGAAATGCCTCCAATGCAACCGTAGCCAGCGGCGGTACATATGGCAGTCAAGCTGATGGCTCTACATTGGTAATTCCACTTTGCATTACCGATGGTTGCTACACATTTACCATCACAGATGCATATGGCGACGGAATGTGCTGCTCGTATGGTAACGGAAGCTACACCTTAACAGGCCCTTCAGGCACACTGGCTAGCGGAGGGTCATTTACCACCAGTCAAAGCACAAATTTCTGTTTGGGTGGTCCGCCTGCACCAACATGCACCGACGGCATCCAAAATGGAGACGAAACAGGTGTTGACTGCGGCGGTTCGAGCTGCGCACCCTGCAACACAGGTGGATGCACTTATGTAACCATCAACTCAAACTCATTTGATTCCAACTGGGGTATATGGAGGGATGGTGGAACCGACTGTGCTCGTGTAAACAGCGCGGCCAATGCTTACAGCGGAAACTTCTCAATTCGTTTACGCGACAATACTTCCACCTCTGTTATGTCGACCACGAGTCAAAACCTCTCGAACTACGACGAAATCACCGTTAGCTTTAAATTTAAAACCATAAGTTTTGAGAACGGCGAAGATTTCTGGGTTCAGCTATCTACCAATGGAGGGTCGACTTATGTTACAAAGGCGACGTACGCTGCAGGTACCAGTTTTAACAACGGAACTTACTACCAAGTTGACTTGGTAATTCCTGGTCCATTCACCACCAATACACGTGTCCGTGTGAGAGCCGATGCTTCTGCAGATGATGATCAGTTGTATGTGGATGACATGGTTATAACTGGCTGCTTAAATGGTGCAAGAACAACTGAACCTGAAGTACAACCTATTCTCACTAGCTCACCAGAGCCGGTTTCAAGTTTGAACTTGTACCCGAACCCAACCGACAACCTGCTAAACGTGAACTACGTGCTTGCTGAAAGTGGGCAGGTAGATATGGTTGTTACTGATATTCAAGGGCGCTTGATTGATCGTAGGACAATGATTCAAGCAGAGGGTCAACAAAATATAGGCTATGATGTAAGTACTCTTGAGCCCGGAACTTACCTCATCACTTTGGTGACTGAAAAAGGCAAAACGTCTCGACGTTTCGTGGTCTTCAGATAACCTGAGATAAAAATGAAAAAGCCGAATCCAGCAGTGGATTCGGCTTTTTCTATTTTTTAGACTTTAGTGCGAATAGGCATATCGATCTCGTGCATTGAATCCCATTGACAGCCCAAACCGAAGTCCTTTGTTGTTTGGAATGACGTACATATTTACAGGGATATTTAGTTTACCTGATTTGAACGTTTTCCCCGCTGCAAAAACAAACCCTGGTTGGATTTTCATTTCACCTCTGCTATCCATTCTACGGATTTCTGAAACACCTACAGGTATAGAATCAAGACCTGCTGTTAGCGTCCATTGATCTGTTTCCTGATCATAATATCCTTTACTCATTGGCACGACAGAAAAAGTAGGTCCGAAAGCAAACTCCCATCCGTTTTTGTTGTTCCTCAAGCCATTCATAATTGTAATACTCGGTATAACAAATCCCTGATCCAAACCTGTTATCATCGGTATGAACTCAAACAAGGCTTGAAAATTCCCCTCATTCAAATACTGCTTCTCGAACTGGTAACCAAATTGAAACATCATCGGGTGTGCCTCGAAGCCACCATCCACTTTGCTTTCTGATAGCCTGTCAGCTAGTTCTCCTTGAAAAACTGTAAATCCCATGCGTGGACCATCAGAACGAAGACGAAGTTTATATGGGTTGTTGACAGATCCCTCATAGTCGTTTCTCACACTCAACTTCTTCTTCAACTCCTCATCAACCGGCAGGTCAAACATTTCTTGAATCGTGATGCCAATCATGTTCTTTACTTCCGCGCTTAACTTCAAAAATTCAACCGTGTGGTTCTTTTCAATGCTGCCTGTAACGACATCCAATAGACGGAAGTTCACAACGATGTTATCTCCAATTGTAAGCAAACTTCCAGTAAGCACTTTGTCTACATTGAGCGCTCTTCCAATCTCTTTCAAACAGATTTTCGAGAAGCAGCCATTGATTTCAATTTGGTCGCGCTTCGCCAAAAAATCCATATCGTATCGATCCAACAATTCTATCCCTTCTATTTTCGACATCTCTATCATCACAAAGTCTTCGATAGAATAATTTGCTCCATTGGCATAGGTGTCGTTGACATCAATATCTGCTACAGCTACTATAGGTCTTGAAGTCTGTGCGCTCAAACCAAATGAAACAAGTGACAAGGCAAAAGCGGCGATTGATAAAATTGAGTTTTTCATTTTCGTGATTTTTGTTGGGCAAATATCAAGTGGTTTGACACAGCACTTTTACGGATATCACAAACACCAACGAACACCAATGTCATAAAACGCAAATATGCCATCCAATTGACAACCACTTAGAGTATTTTTGCGTTTATTGCATAAGCAAAGGATCGTACTTGCATTTTTCGCAACTTTATAATCTACACGCTTGTATATTATGCAAATAAAAAGTCGCCTCATTCATCAAGAGAATTTCATCTCGTTATTGAGAAAACAAATCCCTGGGCAAATTAATCTCGCCAAAGACATCTCAGAAGTGCTAGAAATAAGCATTGACGGGGCATATCGACGATTGCGCAGTGAAACGGCATTTTCACTCGATGAAACAGTAAAGATTTGTGTGCATTATAGTATCCCGCTTGAAGCATTGAACAATGAAGTACAAGACGTTGTGACCTTTCAATACACCCGCTTGGAGCGGAATACTGAGCATTTCAAAATGTATTTCGATCAGTTGATTGGTCAATTGGCGAAAATTAAGCGTCACGAAGGCGCGCATATATATTACGCTGCTGAAGACATACCCATGTTTTACCATTTCGGTTTCCAGCACCTTGGATTGTTCAAAATGTTCTATTGGATGAAGTCTATCATGAACATACCGGAATATGATGCCTCCCATTTCTCGAGTGACTTCACTGAAGGAATGAGCGAAACCTTCCCCGCTTTGTACGATGGATATGCAACGGTATCGTCAACGGAAATATGGACCAATGAAACAATCGAGAGCACTCTCCAACAAGTTAAATTCTATTGGGAAGCTGGATTCTTTCAATCAACGGAAAGCGCTGTTTCTGTCCTCAACGACATTTCATCTTTGCTTCAACGTGTTTCACGCCAGGCCGAAATTGGCCAAAAAATACTTTTTAATGGCGCCTCTAGCGGAATTCCATTCAACCTCTACCTGTGCGACCTGATGATTGGCAGTAACTCAATCCATGTAACATCAGAGAGCCTCCGCACTACCTTTATCGGTTACAACACGTTCAATACGATCCGCACAAGAAATGAGGTGTTCAATGCGCAACATGCTGAATGGCTTGATAACCTCCGTTCGAAATCAATTCAAGTAAGTGGTATGGCTGAGAAAATCAGAAATCAATTTTTCAAGGCACAAATGCGGAAAGTGGATATGTTGAAAGAGCAAATCGAGAGCGAGCAAAAAAAAGCCAGCACTTCTGGTGCTGGCTTCAATTCGTAATAATCTTTACTGTTTCAAGCGCTTGAAATAGAAGCGGGTGATATAGATTCCTTCACCATCTTCTTTTCCAGCGTCCGATTCTACTCCTGCCGTTATGGTTACCAATTCCCAACCAGCTTCGAACATCGCATTCACTTTGCTATTTACCACTGCATCATTTGCAGCGATATTCTGAAATCGAATGCCACCAAGATTATAAAAGTTCAAGATTTTGGTTTCTTCAAAGTTCTTCACGCGTATGTCGCCGCGGTCAGACTTGTTGCGATCATTGTCTTCTTCTGAGCGAACAGAGGTAAACTCTTTGTAATCTCGGGCTTCGGTAGCCTGAATAATTCGTGAACGCCCTAAACCGTTTGGAATGATCGATTCAATAACTGTAAACGACGTAAATTCATATCCTTGCTGGGCATTTGAGACGTTTGATAGCCCCAATCCGAGCATCAAAGCAAAAAAGACTAAAATTCGATTTGGTGAGAAATTCTTCATTTTTTGAGTTTTAAAATTCTGACTTTGGCAAACAAAAACTATGCCCGTTAGGCAATAATCAGTAGCTCCGCCGGGACTCGAACCCGAATCAAAAGTTTAGGAAACTTCTATTCTATCCCTTGAACTACAGAGCCAAATCTTCTTGATGAAGATAAAAAAGGCCTGAAACGAATCTCAGGCCAAATAGTGCGCCCACTAGGGCTTGAACCTAGGACCCTCTGATTATGAGTCAGATGCTCTAACCAACTGAGCTATGGGCGCTGTTCTAAATTTGAACGGCGCAAAAGTAATGAATTCCTTAAGTTAATTATAAATCTGACGTTGATTTGATTTCGAAACATGGAATAATTCTTCCTACTTCTTCAATGTAACGCAATAAATCGGCGTAATGGACATCTCCATTTAACGCAACGCTATTGCCGAAAAGAACGAACTGTTTACGGGCCCTGGTATATGCCACATTCATCTTCCGATCTACACTTACTCCTTGTACATCCGATAACTCCCGCAACAAATCCAATTCACTTTGTTTTTGAATGGTGGTGCAAAACAAAATGTGGTCTCTCTGACTGCCTTGAAAACGCTCAACAGTGTCTACAACAAGCGCATTCGTTGCAATGCTGCCGAGCTTCTTGCGAATAAGTGCTGCTTGATTTCGAAAAGGCACAACAACTCCTATTTTACTTTCTTCTACTCCTGCTAAAATGAGCTCGTTAATGAGCTCTACCACGGCTTTGGCTTCCGTCTCGTTCGATTTCATGTTTACCCCTCCCTCTGGGGCAACTTCATAAAACATCAATCGATCTCTCAAATGCTCAGGCAGCTCAAGAATCTTAGTTGGTTCCTTTTGGTGCGGTTTTTCGGCTGAAACCAAAACACCATTGTACCACTTCTCACTTATAAAATTCGCTAAAAGCGGATGCATCCGCCCTTGATGAATCAGTGTGCCTCTATTCTCTGGTTTACTGACCGATAATAGCCGTTCAAACAAGGAATTCGTTGTCCGCTCCATGCCTATGGCTCGAATTGCCTCATGTTCAATCCTCGCGCTGGTTTGCGACTGCAAAGAAACTGCCGGCAGTTGCTTGTCATCACCTATCAGAATGAACTTCTTAACCCTTCCCAAAACGTTCACGAGCATAGGTTCCAATACCTGCGATGCTTCATCAACAATTACGGTACTGAAGTTTTTAGGGTCAAGTAACTCACTTCTCGTAATGGCTGTGGCAACAGTGCAAACCACTACATTCCTCTTCGCTAAATCTGCTTTTAAACTGGCCCGGTTTTCTGCCGTGGCGGCGATTTCCACCAATAGGTTTGCATGGTACCTTTGGTCGCATGTGTTTCTGCTTCCAACACGATAGTATCGATCTTCACCAACTTCACTTAAGTCTGTCAAAACTGCACAAATCTCATCAACAGCGCGATTGGTGTAAGCCAAAATGAGCATGTTGCTGCTTTTTGTCTTTCGGTCTGCGCGGATGTAATACTTTAGAAACATGGATGTCTTACCCGTTCCAGGTGGACCAATGAGCAAGAACTGTCTTGGTGCCGCAATGGCTAGAGAAATCAACTTATTCAGCGATTTACGACTTTCCATATTGGGGTGGTCGACATCAGAAATCCACTCCCCTTGCACTGAGGTTTCTGCAATGGGTGCTGGGGTCAACAATCCTGAAACATCCACACACTCATCGGTGCAAAAGGCAAACAATTCGCGATGCATGGCGTGGTGCACAACATCCAAATGGTCGTGCCGAACTGTCCAAAGCTTTTCTTGATCAAAATAACCACTTACCCTTTGTGGGTGGCGAAAGTAAACCTCAAACTCGCCGCTTTCATCTGGCTCGTTGCGGAGTACACCTTTGGTTATTTGAACACGTCCGGCGTTGAATACACCCTCATGTTCAGGAAATAAAACACATAAATCGCCCGCCCTGAAATCATAAATTTGATCGTCAACCTGATCGATTTTGAATCGCAAGGTTTGCTCAACGGTCGCAATTTTATTCTCAATGATTCGGGCTGGGCCCAAAAAAGTTGATGCGGTAGCCTCATCATCTGTCCACAACCCCCTCGCTCCAGAACGCCCCCGCTCATTCCCCATCTTCGCCAGCCATTGTTCTTTTGAAATATACTCTGAGAAAGCAAGCAAATAGGCCCTCCGCTGAACGTCGGTTGATCGCATTTTCGATAGGTGGAAATCGAACTTTTCAGAGAAAAAAACGGGAAACTTGAGATCCTGAAGCCGCAGCCTTCCCCAGTCCAACATGGTGTTCCAAAGACTGGTAGCGCTATCAGGAAAAGCGGTTCTTTTCTCATCACTTACTATGCTGTTCCTTACATTCAAAACCCTGGCTGATGTGGTTTTGGTGCTATTCACCCTCCTTAAATTGCTTCCCATCTCGGCTGCTGAATAGAGGACGTAGACTTTGGTTTTGTCTTCAACGATGCCCAACACTTGGTTAACAATCATGCGGTACATATGCGACTGAAAAGCATGGTTTTCTCCAATGGCCGTTGGGTCGGCAGGCGGCCACGGTGATTTACCCGATTTCAATTCAACAATTGTACACGCGCCATCTCCCAAAGAAAGAGCATCCAATCGTCCTTGCAAACCTAACTCAGGCGATACAAACGATGGCTCGAGCATGGTTTTATCCGCGTTGAGCGGTGGATTCAAAACTGGAAACTCAACCGAAACAACCCGAATTAAATTCATAAAATGCCTCTTCGCAATACTGTTTCGGAATGATATCAACGACGAGTCATCGGGAAAAAGATGCATGTATTCGAGTGGGAAAAAAGAGAATGTCTCTTTAAACAATGCGCTGAACTGCGGGGTGTCTATGGTTAAAATGGCGTCGAGAAAAAAGTTAGCGAGGTTTCCAGTAAACAATGGCGTCGACCATTCCTTTTTTCGATATCGATTTAAAAAATACAATGAAGACACCTGCAAAGAAGTCCCCGAAAACTGGTGAAAACACTCTGCTAAGGCAGATACATCAACCAGATAATCAGGCTCATAAACCCATAAATCGCACTTGAAGGTGATGTTCTCACCAACCATTCTTGCTGGACGTAACAACCCAATGGTGTCGCCAACATTGAGAATGTCACAATCCAACGTCTTCGATAATTCGAGTATTGATTGCTGTTCGGCCTCAACTAGCCAGCGATAATCACCTAATTTTTCAATTAAAACAACTTTGACGAACCCCGGTAATAGAGCGATTTTTTCTTCTGGCTGTTCTCCATTCTGCAACATGTGACCAAAGGTCTGCATTCGACGTCTAAAAATCACGATTCCACCATCCGTCTTTGCTAACAGGGCTTAAAACTTTGTAGATGCGAAGAATAACCGGAATCAAGTCAATAGAAATCTCTAATTTCACAACAACCAAAAAAACCAACACCATGTTGAAGTCTATATTCATTATCGCCAGCATCTTATTCTGCGTCAACCTGCATTCTCAAGACGAATTGATCGAATCGCTCGGAACAGCTCCCGCTATTCAAATTCAAGAACGTGATGTGAAGGTTCAAAAGTCATCTTTCAATGCGTTCAGTCTTAAAGTTCATGGCAAAAGCAGTGATGTAGAAAAAGATTTGGTGAAATACTTCTCTTCACGTTACAAGGCCGACTTCAAAAAAAACAAGGGAAATCAAGAGGCGTTGGGTGTAACAATGTCTGATGTTATAAATGAAACTGTCACTCTAATTCTTCTTTTCGACGAAAAGGATGGGATGGTAACAGCAGATGTTGTGGTTGATCTTGGCGGGAAAGCGCTCGACTCTAACTTCAATAGCTCAGCAGCTGATCGTATGGAATCGCTATTAAAGGCGTTTGCAAAAGAGCACTACAATGGTTTGTACCAAGATGTAATCTCTGATCAAGAGAAAAACTTCTCGAAAGAAGAAAAGAACATGGCCAAAGCAGTGAAAGAAGGTGAAGGACTTGTGAAATCAAAAGAGCAGCGAACTGAAGACATGGCCAAGGCTGAAAAAGAAATTACAGATGCTCTTGCGAAAATTGAGCAATTGAAAGCTGATATCGAAAAAGCTAAAACCGATGTTTCTAACCTCGAAGGAGAAATAGAAAAGAATATAAAGGATCAAGAGACTCAAAAATCTGTTGTAGAAAAAGAACAGCAACGACTGAACAAGTTGAAGATGGCTGCAGAAGGATTGAAGAAATAAGTAGTTGTAGCACAATACATTTGCGTACTCCAGCTTAGATTCAGACCTTTGCACCCGCAAATATAATCCACAACACTGTGCTTACTGTTTCAAACTTGTCTCTCCAATTTGGAAAGCGTATCCTTTTTGACGAAGTCAACATCAAATTTTCTGGTAACAATTGTTACGGTGTAATCGGCGCCAACGGAGCAGGTAAATCAACGTTTTTGAAAATGCTGTCGGGTGAAATGGATCCCAACAGTGGACACATTTCCCTCGAGCCGGGCAAACGCATGGCGGTGCTTACCCAAAACCACTTTGCTTTCGACGAATGCACCGCTTTGGATGCTGTTATGATGGGCCACAAGCCGCTGTGGAATATCATGAAAGAGAAAGATGCACTGTACGCTAAGCCTGACTTCTCTGAAGAAGATGGAATAAGAGCGTCTGACCTAGAGGCTGAATTTGCGGAAATGGATGGTTGGAACGCTGAAAGCGATGCTGCTTCTTTGTTGAGCGGACTCGGCATTTCAGAAGCTGATCACTACACTCTGCTGCAAGATCTTAGTGGTAATCAAAAAGTGCGGATCCTTCTGGCACAAGCGTTATTTGGTAATCCTGACATTCTTATTCTCGATGAGCCGACGAACGATTTGGACATTCATACCATTTCATGGCTTGAAGATTTCTTGCTCGACTTTCCAAATACAGTGATCGTTGTTTCTCACGACCGTCACTTCCTAGATACTGTTTGTACCCACATCGTGGATATCGACTTCCGCAAGGTTAAACTGTACACCGGAAACTATACTTTCTGGTACGAGTCAAGTCAGCTTGCTCTTCGCCAACAAAGCAACCAGAACAAGAAGGCAGAAGAAAAGAAAAAGGAGTTGCAAGATTTCATCTCTCGATTCAGTGCAAACGCATCCAAATCGAAGCAGGCAACAAGCAGAAAGAAGTTGCTTGAAAAGATCAATCTTGATGAAATTCAACCTTCTTCTCGAAGATACCCTGCAATCATTCTACAACAAACAAGAGAAGCTGGTGATCAGATTCTGCGGATCGACAACCTTTCAGCCTCTTCAGATGGAGAGTCTTTGTTCAAAGGTCTTTCCGTGAATGTGAACAAAGGCGATAAGATAGCCTTCATTTCGAAAAGCGGATTGGCAACAACCACACTCTTCCGTATTCTCATGAGTGAGTTGAAAGCTGATGCTGGTTCGTTTGAATTCGGACAAACCATATCTGTTGGTTACTTGCCGAACGATAATACGGAGTTTTTTGAAGGAAAAGACAATCTAATCGATTGGCTTCGTCAATACAGCGTCGAGAAAGATGAGGTATACATCCGTGGGTTTTTAGGGAAAATGCTCTTCTCAGGTGAAGAAACTTTGAAAAGTGTCACTGTCCTTTCAGGAGGTGAAAAAGTGCGTTGCATGACCTCGAGAATGATGCTTGCTGGTGGTAACGTTCTGATTCTCGATGAACCAACCAACCACCTCGACTTGGAGTCAATTACTGCGTTCAACAACGCGCTAAAAGATTTCCCAGGAACGGTTCTTTTTACATCACATGACCACGAGTTCACTCAAACAGTTGCCAATCGCATTGTAGAGTTAAACCCTGCTGGTTGCACAGATAAAATGATGTCGTACGACGATTTCTTAGCTTTTCAAAAAGCTCAATTGAAAAAGGCTACGGCATAAAAAACTCAATAAAAAAAGAGGCGGTCTGATTTAGACCGCCTCTTTTTTAAATGTCTTTTCTATTAACGAACGATTACAGGCATAGTCGTTTCGCCTTGTTCTGAAGACAAGCGAAGCATATAAACTCCTGAAGAAAGGTTCGAAAGATCAAGTGAAGTCTGTTGAACCCCTGTTGAAAGGGTGCCCAAAGCGTATTCAGCTACACGCTGACCCATAGTATTCATAACAACAACAGCGTACTTTCCTCCATTCAATGAAGTGAAGCGAACATTCAACATGTTGTCTGTTGGGTTTGGGTAAGCAACGAAATCCGAAACAAAATTCGTTTCAGCTACAGATACTACTTCTGAAACACTTGTAGCTCCGCTGAATGTTTCAAAAGGAACACCCAAAGCAACGTTTACGATGTTAGCCATTGAAACTCCGTTCGCCTCCACACCATAGGCTGATGCATATCCTGAATACAAACCATCACCGAAATCGTCGTAAATCACAACGCTGTAACATCCTGTTGCAGGCAAATAGTAATCTTCATCAATCTGCATCGGATCCAATTGAACATCAAAATCAGCCCATGGGCCACCAGATGCAACCGCGTTGTTGTTGTCGTCAAAAATGGTGATTCTGTAATCGCCAGGGTATTCGTCGGTCAACATGCTAAAGTGTATGTGAGTTGTCGATTCAGTAGCTGAAAGCGCAACAGAAGTCATGTTGTTCGAAGCATTATCATCCAGCGTTACAATTGAAATTACAACTTCTTGTCCAGAAACAACACTTGTTGTTCCAAGGTTGATTGTAGTCGATTCAAACGTGCTCAATACACCCGACCAGTCGTAAGACAACTCCGGGTTCACACCCGTAACAGTAAACGACAACGCTGTAATGTCTTCCAAACCGATGTTTGCAAACTCAACTTCTACATCTACGATATCGCAAGTAAAATCTACGCCTACGTAGTCGATGATGATTGCGTCATTTGAAGAAACTGTCTGACAATCGAGGTCTTCAATAAATGCCCAATGGTCTTCAACTGTAAGTTGACCCGTTTCGTAAACAATTCCATTCGGACAGATCGTGTAGATGGTTGGGAAATATCCAATCTCATACAAGTCGGCTACTGCCGCATCATCAGCAATTGGATATGGCGTGCCAGCTACCCAGTCACCTTGTGTTGCTGCCCCTGTGCCGTTCAAATCAGCAAGTGTAGTTTGTGCATCACCTTCTATGTAGATTACAAACACGTTGCCTCCAGCATCAATGCCGTGCTCATTGTGCAAAGCATGCAAGGCGCCTTCGCCGTTAGATCCATTGTACTGACCTGTATGGTATGACCAACATGGTCCGCACCATGTAGCAGAAATATCCATTACAACTGTATATCCTTGCGAAAGCAAGTCGTACAACTCGTATGTGTTTCCATCAAGATCAGTAGTCGTAAAGTTTGGTGCTAACACCCCACTTGGCAATTGCGCTTGGCTCGCCAATGTAGTTAAGACAATAAAAAGGGATAATAAAATTCGTTTCATAAAGCATTGATTAAGATTTCTTATTACCGAATTTAAGTATTAATCCGGTTCACACCGAATAAACATCTGCTATTTTAAAGTCCAATTGACGCTTTTGAAGGTTTGCTCCTGAAACCGTCACAACGATCTCATCTCCAAAATGATACTCTTTTCCTGTGCTTCTGCCACGCAGACAAAGTTTGGCTTCATCGTAGTAGTAATCATCGTCGTACAGGCTATCCAAGCTTACCATTCCTTCGCATTTATTTTCTATGATCTCAACGTACAGACCGCGTGCAGTAACACCTGATAAAATACCTTTGAACGTTTCCCCAATGCGCGTCATCAAGAACTCTACTTGTTTGTACTTGATAGAAGCACGCTCAGCCTCTGCAGCTTTCTTTTCCCTTTCTGAAGAATGTCGGCATTTCTTATCGTATTCCTCTGCTCCCAAACTTGCTCCTCCATCGAGGTAATGCTGCAATAGTCGATGAACCATTACATCTGGATATCTTCGAATTGGAGAGGTGAAGTGGGTATAAAAATCAAACGCCAAACCGTAGTGACCTATGTTGTGCGTGCTATATTCGGCTTTGGCCATGCTTCGAATGGCCATGTTCTTAATTACATCTTGCTCCGGAGTGCCTTCAATTTTCGATACCAATTCACGAATCGACGACTCAGCATTCTCTTTGTTCGGCTTCGGCATTTCATATCCGAATCGGCCAGCAAATTCTCTGAGGTTTTTTAATTTTTCAATGTCAGGAAGGTCGTGAATACGATAAACAAACATGCTTGGTTTTCCCACTGGCGGACGTCCGACACGTTCTGCGACTTTCACGTTTGCCAGCAGCATGAAGTCTTCAATGAGTTTGTTGGCATCTTTCATTCGTTTTATGAAAACACCAACTGGTTTACCCATTTCATCCAGTTTGAACTTCACCTCTTCGGTGTTGAAGTCGATACCGCCCGCTTTGAACCTTTTTGCTCTCAGTTTCTTCGCGAGGTCATCAAGCGTTAAAATTGCTTCCTTATGATCTCCTTCCGCGCCCTCAATCATTTCTTGCGCTTCCTCATAGGTGAAGCGGCGGTCTGAGTGAATTACCGTTCTTCCAAACCAGCTATTCAATACTACCGCATCGTTATTCATTTCAAAAACGGCCGAAAAGCACAGCTTGTCTTCATTCGGCCGCAATGAACAAAGCTCATTGCTCAAAACCTCTGGCAACATCGGGATGGTTCTGTCTACCAGATATACCGAGGTTGCTCTTTTCAATGCTTCTTCTTCCAATATGGTTCCTGGTCGCAGGTAATGCGATACGTCTGCAATGTGCACCCCAATCTCCCAGTTGCCATTTTCCAACTGCTTCAATGAAAGCGCATCGTCAAAATCTTTGGCATCATACGGGTCAATGGTGAACGTCAACACATCGCGGAAATCACGTCTTGACGCAATGTCTTTTGATGTAATCTGTTTCGGAATGCGATCGGCATCGTACAGCACTTCAGATGGAAAGTGATACGGCAAACCATATTCGATCATAATCGAATGCATTTCTACGTCGTTGTCGCCAGGCATTCCCAATACCTCAACAACTTTTCCTACGGGGTTTTCTCTTGGGTCGTCCCAACCTAGCAATTCAACAACAACCTTTTCACCATGTTTGGCATCCAAGCCGTATGCTGGTGGAATAAAGAAATCGATGTGCGTGCGCTGGTCTGTCGGTAACCCGAAAGTAACATTGCGCTTTTGATCAAAAATGCAAACAAATTGATCTTTCGCGCGGCTAATAACCCTTTGAACACGAGCAGTTCGCTTTTTTCTAAACGAAGAAAAAACAACTTCTACTCTGTCGCCATAAAGCGCTGTACCCGTGTCTCCTTTCGCAATTGGAATATCTTTTTCTTGTCCGTCTACAATTACGAACCCTCTTCCAAACTTCGTTATTTCTATTGTTCCTTCAATTCCTTTATCAGCTGGTTGATTCCAAACATACTTCCCACGTCCGGCTGAATCAAGTTTTTCAGCTTCTGCCAACTCCTCAATAACAGTCATAATCAAAGTGCGAACCTGATCATCATACACGCCCATACTGCTCGCTACCTGCTTGTAATTCAGTGGCTTATGGGGTTGTTGTTTGAACACGTCTAGTACTTCAGCGCGCAAATTTCGCGGCTTGCGGCTATCTCTTGTATTTTGTTTCTTTTTCGACATCGATGCTAAGTTGGTCATTCCTTGCGAGAATCCTAACTTTCGGGCATGGAAAGATATTGGTCTCGCTTCGATTCAAGATGGCAAAACTACAACTTAATAGATGCTGGTGATGGTGAAAAACTTGAGCGGTTCGGCTCTGTAGTGGTTCGCCGACCTGAGATTACAGCCATTTGGCCAAAGTCACTTTCTGAAAACGACTGGCGGAAACAGAGTCATGCCACTTTCGTTCATCGCGACTCAAAGTCGGGTATTTGGCAAACGGCGAAAGACTTTAAACCAAATTGGCAACTCGCCTACACTTTGAATGGTCAAAAACTTGTTTTCAATTTGAAACTAACGGCTTTCAAACATGTGGGTGTCTTCCCTGAACAAGCCGCCAACTGGGAGTTCATTGCCACGCAAATTCAAAACAAACCGAAAGCAAAAATCTTAAACCTGTTCGCTTACACAGGGGGTGCTTCACTGGCAGCCTGCGCCAGCGGCGCGGATGTGACACATGTCGATAGCATTCGACCGGTCGTAAATTGGGCCAGTGAAAACATGGAATCATCTAAACTAAAAAACATTCGTTGGACCGTTGAAGATGCCCTTACTTTTGTGAAACGAGAGGCAAAAAGAGGTAATTTGTACGATGGGATCATCATGGATCCTCCCTCTTATGGAAACGGAGGTGGAAAAAATCCAACCAAATGGAAGTTAGAAGACCAACTTAACGAACTACTGTCTGAATCATCGAAAATACTGACACCACAAGGGTTTTTGGTGCTTAACACCTATAGCGGTTTATCGAATTCAACCCTTGAGACTTTAATAACTATTTGGTTTAGGTTTGAAAAAGTTGCCGTAGGAGACTTAGTTTTACACTCAGACACCCATCAAGTGCTTTCAACAGGCAGTTGTTTGAGGGGGTGGAACAAATGAAATCACTTAAATATCAATAATATGAAACAAATTCTACTTTCATTTCTTTTCATCGGTAGCGTATTCGCAGCTGATGCTCAATTGATCGACCCAAGCTTCGAAACAGGCTCTCCTTCAGGAGCATGGACAGAAGCTTCTACTAACTTTGGGACACCTCTTTGTACTGTGGCACTTTGCGGCAACTGCGGTGGTGGCTGTATCGCTTACGACGGTGATTGGTTCGCTTGGTTCGGCGGCGCTGGTGGCGGTGTTGAAGAAGGTCTTATGACTCAAGCGGTGACGATTGCAAACGGAACAAACGCTACATTGAGCTTTTGGTTTGCGCTTCCGACACCAGGACCTGCTGTAGCAGAGGATGTTTTCGAAGTACGTATGGACGGAAACGTAATTTGGTCAGCAAACGGAACTCAAGGTGCTGAATATGCAGCTTACACTGAAGTTTCAGTTGACATCTCATCTTACACAGATGGTCAAACGCACTCATTGTCACTTTACGGACTTCAGTCAACTGTTGATGCAACAAACTTTATCGTTGATGCATTCAATATGGTAATTGATGGTAACGTTGCTACCGACGTTAACAACATCTTGAACCACGAAGTACCTGTTGTTGTTTACCCAAGCCCAGCTGATGACGTTGTTAACTTCCAATTCGGAGTTAGCGCTGAAGGCTCTGCTACTGTGAACATCTTCAACCTTGCAGGTCAATTGGTAATTTCTGAGACTTTCAATGAAGTTTACAACAGCACTTATGTTTTGAGCACTTCAGAGCTTCAAGCTGGCATTTATGTAGCTGAGGTTTTGAATAACGGACAACGTTTCCAACAGCGTGTTCTTGTTCAGCACTAAGACTTAAAAAGACTTACAAAAAGAGCCGTGGATTTGCCACGGCTTTTTTTTGCCCATAACTTTGCTGCATGGAAAATTCAACGAAAGTGATGCTGGGGTTGCGATTACCAACCGATCCAAGATGGGTGAACATTGCTGAAAAAAACATTTCAGATGTCCTAACCGACCATGCTTGGTGCGAGCAAAAAGCCGCGTTGAATGCTATGTCAACGATTGTTAGATTTCCGCAGCACCAAGAACTTGTTACAGAACTCACACGCATAGCGCTAGAAGAAATGGAGCATTTCGACATGGTCCATGAAAAAATCAAAGCCCGCGGATTTCAATTGGGTCATGAACAGCGAGATTGCTATGTGCAAGACTTATCGCTGTTCATTAAAAAAGGGGGCGATAAAAGTCAAGAATTGATGGAGCGCTTGCTCTTCGCTGCCATGATAGAGGCCCGATCATGTGAGCGATTTAGGATACTTAGTGAAGAAATAGGAGACGATGATCTAAAGGCTTTTTACCGTGAACTCATGATCTCGGAGGCAACACATTACACCTCGTTTATCGGCTTGGCAAAAAAATACGGCGACCCAAAAAAAGTGGATCGCCGTTGGCAAGAATTTCTTGATTTTGAAAGCACATTGATGGAAAAGTATGGCAGAGACTCTGCCATGCACGGTTAATTAACCATTCATCAAGTCCTCAATTTCTTCAGCTTCAAGTGGGATGTGCCCCATTAAATCTCTGAATCCGTTTTCTTGAATCACAATGTCGTTTTCAAGACGTATTCCAAGGTTCTCTTCGCGGATGTAAATACCCGGCTCTACTGTGAATACATGTCCTGCCTGAATCGGCTCATTCCACAAGCCAACGTCATGCACATCAATACCCAGAAAGTGACTTGTGCCGTGCATAAAATACTTTTTGTAGGCCGGCCAGTCTGGGTTTTGCTTGGCGACATCGTGTTGGTCAATCAATCCCAAATTAAGCAACTCACGCGTCATTAGCTCGCCTACTTGAGCATGGTATTCATGCATGAAAACACCTGGTTTCAGTAATCCCATAGCTCCTTTCATTACGCTCAGGACACCGTTGTACACGTCTTTTTGTCGGCTAGTAAACCTGCCACTTACTGGAACACACCTCGTCATATCAGAAGCGTAATTACCGTATTCAGCACCAACATCCATAAGTAACACATCTCCTGCTTGACATTGCGCTTCGTTTTCAATGTAGTGCAATACACATGCGTTGAATCCGCTGGCAATGATTGGAGTATAGGCAAACCCACGAGATCCTTGGCGTAGAAACTCATGCGCAAACTCCGCTTCAATTTCATACTCCATCACGCCGGGCTTGATAAACTTCAACACACGCTCAAGACCAGACTTTGTGATATCACACGCACGCTGCATTTGCGCAATCTCCTCGGCTTCCTTTACCGAACGAATGCGGTGCATAATTGGCGCGCTGCGCTCATATCGATAGTGAGGATACTTTTTTCTCATCCATTTCGACAAACGCATTTCTCGGGTTTCAACTTCACTTGAAGCACGCGTGTGCTCGTTGCTGTTCAAGAAAACATGTTGTGCCTCGCTGATAAGCGCATGAAGGATTTTTTCGAACTGATCTGTCCAATACACCGTGCGAATACCCGACACCGCGAAAGCAGATTCCTTCGTTAGTTTAGAACCTTCCCAAATTGCGATTTCAGCATTTGTCTCACGAACGAATAAAATCTCCTTGTGCTTCTCGTGCAGGCTATCTGGGAAAACAACCAGAATCGTTTCTTCTTGATCAACCCCAGAAAGGTAAAAGATATCAGAAGCTTGTTTGAAGGGCATCGATCCGTCAGCACTGGTGGGCATGATATCGTTCGAGGTGAAAACCGCGATCGATTTTGGCGGTAATAACGATGCAAATTTTGATCTGTTCTTTATGTACAGTTCCTTAGATAGTGCTTGATAACGCATGGATAAAACTTTTCGGCAAGATACAAAATGCATATGTTGCCTAACATCAATATTCAATTCAGGCGGCTAAGCCATATTTACAGGAGATGTAACACTATATTTGGGCAACTAAAAACATGATTATGAGTGACGGACGTATCAATGCTTCAGGAGCACCAAAACCAGTGGGTTTATATCCACATGCAAGAAAAGTAGGGAACCTTTTGTTTCTTTCTGGTGTCGGTCCGCGCAGCGCTGGGTCTGATGCCAACGACAGCGGTGTTCCAGGACTGAAGCTCGATCACAACGGGAATTTTTTAGAATTCGATTTTGAAGCGCAAGTGCACAGTGTTTTTCAAAATGTGCGCAGTGTTTTAGAAGCTTCTGGCTCAAAATGGGAAGACCTGGTTGATGTTACCGTCTTTTTGGTGCATATGAAAAGAGACTTTGCAACATTCAATCGCATTTATGCTGAATACTTTAAAGACAATCAACCGTGCCGAACTACCGTTGAAATAAATGCACTGCCAACTCCCATTGCCATTGAGTTGAAGTGTATAGCCTATGTCGGCTAGAATTTTTATTTGGCACATGCTTTGTCTTTTCGCCTCATTATGAAAAAGCTTCTCACATTCGCAATCATACTTCTGGCAGGCCAGGTAGGATTTGCACAAGGTATAAAGCCACTTAAGGTGAAGCTAGATACCTTGCCAGAAACAGGACTAAGAACTGTTACAAATACAGCATTTCAAACAGGTGAAAAACTTGTTTACAGAATACACTACGGCTTCATTGATGCCGGCGAAGCTGTTCTTGAAGTGAAGGATTCAAAATGGAAATTTTCTGGGCGCGACGCATACCATGTTGTTGGTACCGGCAAAAGTTTAGGCGGCTTCGACTGGGTGTTTAAAGTGCGTGATCGCTATGAAACGTACATCGACAAGCAAGGGATGTTCCCTTACCGATTCATTCGAAATGTAGAAGAAGGTGGATACAAAATCTTCCAAGACTACCAGTTTTATCCTGGAAAAAGTGCTCTTCGCACACATGAAAAACAAGAGTACAAGACTCCGAGTTTCATTCAAGACCTTGTGTCGGCGTTCTACTACGCAAGAACCATCGACTATAGCAAAGCTAAAATTGGAGACCTTTTCGAGATTACAACATTTGTAGACGGTGAAATTTTCCCTCTGAAAATAAAATACATGGGCACCGAGGAGGTTAAACTTCGAAAAGGAAAATACAGATGCATGAAGTTTGTCCCTGTTATTCAACAAGGCCGCATTTGGAAGAGTGAAGATGACTTGGAAGTATGGGTTACGGCCGACAAGAACAAGATTCCAATTCTGGTTAAATCAGAATTGCTCGTTGGTTCATTGAAAATGGAGGTTGTAGACTACCAAAACCTTAAAAATCCTGTCGCCTTGGTAAACTAAGGCACGTCTGTTTTCCTAACTTGCGCAGCTAAAGAACCTTCGCAAGATGGAATTAAGTCCGAAACTTATTGAAAAACTGCAGCTTCTGCAGGAAAAATACTCGTCGATGGGTCAAGACCTTGAGTCTTACCTCGACGGGCTATTGTACGCCGACTACTTAACTTATTGGGATTATATTCACCTCGACACGCTGTTGAGTCTCCAAAGTCCAATTACCTCTTTCCCTGACGAGGAGATTTTTATCATGTATCACCAAATTACAGAGCTGTACTTCAAGCTTTGTTTGCATGAGTTCGAGCAAATCCGTGAAAAGACCGATTTTGATGTAAGCTGGTTAACTGCTCGCATTACACGCATTAACAGATATTTCGAGGCGCTTACAAAGAGTTTCGACATCATGGTTGATGGCATGGACAGGGATCAGTTTTTAAAATTCCGCATGTCGCTTCTGCCTGCAAGTGGATTCCAATCGGCGCAGTATAGAATGATTGAAATTTGCTCTGCTACTTTCGATCGATTGGTAGAAGAGCCTGCCCGCCAAGATTTCCCAACTTACTTTTCGAAAGACGACATTCCTGCGATGTACGATCGTGTTTATTGGAAAATGGGTGCGACTGAACTATCAACGGGCAATAAAACACTGACTCTTCAGCAATTCGAAATCAAATATTCGAAAGAACTGATAGACCTTGCAAAAAAATTCCTTGGTAAAACACTTTGGGACAAGGTGCAAGCTTTGCCTGCAGAAGATCAAAAAAACGAACCATTGCTGATCAGCTTGAGGTGGTTAGATACCAATGTAAACGTGAATTGGCCTCTCGCCCACTACAAATCGGCGGTGCGCTATTTGCACAAAAACCCAGAAGACATCGCAGCTACCGGAGGAACCAACTGGCAGAAATACCTACCTCCGCGTTTTCAACGACGGATCTTCTTCCCTCAAGTGTGGTCTGAACAAGAATTGGCCGACTGGGGCAAGGGTTGGGTTGAATCTGTGGTTTTCAACCAATCAACGTGAACACAATAGTTTTTTGAACTTACGTTTTATTGATTTCCTGTCTACTTTCGAACCCGTTGAGACATTTTTACGTAACCCCCTTTATGAAGAACACACGACTGATATCAGCCGCCCTGATGTTTCTTTTTGTTTCTTGTCAGCAAAACGATTCAAATCAAGATCAAATCATCCAAGAAGATGTTATTGAACATGAAGAATTGATTCGTTTCGGCTTCGACTTGAATTCCTTTCACGTGGTAGAAGGCTCCATCACTTCCGGCCAAGTACTTTCTGAAGTGCTTCGTCCTTTTGGGGTTAGCGCCACTGCTTTGGAGGTCTTTTTGAAGGAAAGTCGAGACATCATCGACCCAAGGAAAATAAAGCCGGATCAAGGTTGGTTGGCTCTTTTTTCGAACCAAGAAGACAGCGTGCCTTCCTATTTCATTTATGAAAAGTCTCAAAAAGATTATGTCGTTATAGAAATTGCCGATTCTTTAAAAGGTTGGTCTGGTGAACACCCTTCAGAAATGCGTTTGCGTCGTGTTGAAGGTGAAATCAACAACAGTTTGTATCAAAGTCTGCAAGATCAAGGAGCGAATGCCGAATTGGCGATGACAATGGCCAATATTTACGCTTGGACCATTGACTTTTATCGCCTTCAAAAAGGAGATCGATTTGAGGTGCTATATGAAGAAGAGTACATAAACGATGTTGCCGTTGGTACCGGTCGTATTCTCGCATCACACTTCAATCACAAGGGGAAAGATCGCGGAGCTTACATGTTCGAAAATGATGATCAAACCAGCTACTACAGTGAAGACGGGTCGAGTTTGAAAAAAGCGTTTTTGAAGGCTCCTGTAAAGTACTCACGGATTTCGAGCCGTTATTCAGGAAAGCGTTTTCACCCCGTTTTAAAGCGCTATAAATCGCACTTAGGCACAGACTATGCCGCTCCGCAAGGGACTCCAATTCTCGCTGTTGGTGATGGTGTGGTGACCAAGTCAGGATATACAGGAGGAAATGGCAATTATGTCAAAATCCGCCACAACAGCACCTATGAAACGCAATACTTGCACATGAGCAAGCGTGCGTGTAAGGAAGGAGAGCGCGTTAGTCAGGGAGAAGTAATTGGATACGTTGGAAGTACTGGACTTGCAACAGGTCCACACGTATGTTTTCGCTTTTGGAAGAATGGTCAGCAAGTTGACCACTTGAGCGAAGAATTCCCAACTTCTGAGCCGTTGAACGAATCTCAAATGCCTGCTTTTAAGGCGGTAGTTAACACTTACGACTCCTTGTTGAGAGTAACCCCAGTTGCTGTTGATGATGCGTTATAGTATTCTTAGTGTTCTATTTCTTTTTCTTTTTGGTTGTGAGTCGAAACCTTTTCTGACAAGGGAAGACCGTCGGTTGGAAAACAGAAACGAATATATCGTTCTGCATCCCAATGATTTAGCTTTTGATATTGTTCAAAAGGAAAGTCCATCAACATCAGAAGAAGATGTCTTTCTGTGTGTTCCTCTCTTTGCAGAGGATGCGGTTACAGAGCAGCAAGATCAACAAATACAAATCGAAATAGTAGGTGGCAATTTAAAGTTTGAAGTCGCTTCATCATCCGCTTTAAGCGAAAAAACGCTTCGTCTTCAAACGTTAGTTCAAGAAGGTACTGCCAAGGATTCTCGTTCTGAAAAAATGCTATTTCACATCGCTATCGCAGAAACCAAAGCAGGCGAACATCTTTTAGTGGTTAACAAAAAAGAATTGTCGGCTCGACAAATGAGTGCTGACCTCATCGAAATGGGCGTTATCAATGCAATTGGGGTTGAGCGTAAAAGCCTGAATAGCAGCTGGTATCGCTATGCGAATGCCATTTTTAGTTGTGGGGTTGGGCAGCCAAAGCAAGAAATTGCTGACAGTTACCTCATACTACAAGCTTCTTCACGCTAACAACCAGCGTTCTACATCTTCAAGTTGAACGGCCGAAATCTCCAATTTGTTCTTTTTCCGATATCCATTGAGTTTTTGGTGAATCACCGTCGCCTTATTCGATTTTAGATCTTCAACCGTCGGAAATCCTGCTCCAGGCAAATGTTCTGCCCATTCTATCGGAACACCCGCCTCTACGAAGGCATCAGCATTGCTAGCCGTTTCAAATTTTTCTGGTCGCATTTGCGGGAAAAGCAAAACGTCTTGAATCGATTCTTGTCCGGTAAGCATCATCACCAAACGATCGATACCAATTCCCATACCTGACGTTGGCGGCATCCCATATTCCAAAGCTCTCAGGAAGTCATAATCGATAAACATTGCCTCATCGTCGCCGCGCTGGGCTAGGCTAAATTGCTCTTCAAAACGACCACGTTGGTCAATTGGGTCATTGAGTTCAGAATACGCGTTAGCGAGCTCTGTTCCATTGACCATCAGTTCAAATCGTTCAGTCAATTCAGGATTGTCTCGGTGACGCTTGCAAAGGGGCGACATTTCGATGGGATAATCGGTGATGAAGGTTGGCTGAATAAAGTGGTGTTCACATTTTTCAGAGAAGAGCTCGTCAATGAGTTTTCCCTTGCCCATTGCTTCATTTACCTCTATTCCTTGGTCTTTGCATATCGAGCGCAGCTCTTCTTCCGATTTATTTTCGATGTTTACGCCGGTGTATTTTTCGATAGCTTGAGCCATTGTAAAACGCGCAAACGGACGCTTGAAATCGATTTCTTTCGCCCCAATCTTCACGGTTGTTTTGCCATGAACAGAAAGACAAATGCGTTCAATCATTTCTTCCGTGAAGTCCATCATCCAAAAGTAATCTTTGTATGCTACATAGATTTCCATGATGGTGAATTCCGGGTTGTGGGTTCTATCCATGCCTTCATTTCTGAAATTCCGAGAGAACTCATACACACCGTCGAATCCACCTACAATAAGTCTTTTGAGGTACAACTCATTCGCCACACGCAAATACAGAGGAATGTTCAGAGCATTGTGGTGGGTAATAAAGGGTCTTGCCGCTGCCCCACCTGGAATGGCTTGGAGCACGGGAGTGTCGACTTCCAAATAGTTCTGCGCATTGAAAAAGTCGCGCATGGTTTGAATGATCTTCGATCGGGTCAGAAACGTTTTCTTAACGTCTTCATTCACAACCAAATCTACATATCTCATGCGGTAGCGCAATTCAGGATCAGTGAAGGCGTCATGCACTACGCCTGCCTCATCGGTTTTAACAACGGGCAAAGGTTTTATGCTTTTGCTTAGAACCGTGAATTTATGCACCTCAACAGACGGTTCTCCCGTTTTTGTAAGGAACGTCACACCCTCAACACCGATAAAATCACCGAAATCGAGAAGTTTCTTGAATACCGTATTGTAGAGGGTTTTGTCTTCATCCGGACATAAAATATCGCGGTTGAAATAAACTTGAATTCGACCCGAACTGTCGAGTAGTTCAGCAAATGAAGCGCTGCCCATAATGCGGCGATTCATTATCCTTCCTGCCAATCTTACATGAATTCCTGGTTTAAAGCCATCCTTAAGCGCATTTGTATAATGGGTGGTGTCGAAAGCGGCTGCAGGAAATGGTTCAATACCCATTTCTCTGAGGTTATTCATCGCATCACGACGGATACGCTCTTGTTCAGAAATGTTTTGCATAATGGTTCTCTAGGATGGTTGCAAAAATAGCGAACTCTTTCAAGCAATTGCTAATCGCGACGTTATCCGTGACTAATTTATGTTCATTCGTCTAAAAAGTCGTGATTTCGACGCAACTGTTGCACCAACATCAACGTCTTATCAACAAGCCTTTGTATTTTTGCTAACGAAAAGGACTGCTTGCTAATCAATAAGGAGTTGTGGGAAGGATATTTTTAGTACTTATTGGCCTCATGTTTTTTGGTGTCACCAATGCCCAAATTACAATCAGCGCGGTTGAAACCGAAGGGTGTGCACCGTTGCCTGTCAATATTGTAGTGACCTCTCCTGCCGCGTCTACAATTACGTCCTACCAATGGACAGTCACTTACCCCGACAATTCTATATCTACATCGATTTCGAGTCAATACATTGATATTTTCTCAACCCCGGGGAGTTATGATATATCCTTGACCATCAATGGAAATCAAACAACGGTTTTCAATGATTTTTTAATAGTACACGCCATACCACAAGTTAGTTTTTCTGTAGATGATCAATCAGGGTGTTTGCCTCATTGTGTTCAGTTTACAGATAATTCCTTGGTTACAGATGGAGAAATCGTATCATGGGATTGGGATTTTGGCAATGGGGTAATTTCATCTGACCAAAACCCGAGTTATTGCTTCTCCGCTACGGGGAACTACACACCTATTTTATCTGTAGAAGATGAATTCGGCTGTTTCAATTCTACCTCTTCTCCGGGTTTAATCAGTGTTAGTGGTAATTTCCCAACCGCCAATATTGGAGCATCGAACATTACAGATTGCAATCCACCATCACTGGTAAACTTTTCGAATCTAAGTTCTGGATCTGGAATTATAAATTCGTTTTGGGACTTTGGGGATGGCTTTACACAGAGTTTGAATGGAAACGCTGGCAGTAACCACTCTTTTAATGCTTTGGGAGACTATGACGTTTGTCTAACTGTAACAAACACCCAAGAATGTTCAAGTACTTTTTGCACCGAAGTCTCTATTGTAGCGCCTCCTACACCAACATTTACTGTTAGCAGCAACACCGTTTGCGCTGGAGGAGTTCTGTTCTTCACAGATACAAGCACACCACCAGCGAACGCGCAATCGTGGGATTTTGATGGTGATGGCGTTGAAGATGCAACAGGAAGCACAGTTGCCTACGCTTTTGATACCCCTGGTCAGTTCAATCCAGTTCTCACTTCAATTTATTCATCAAACTGTCTTGGGTTCAGCTTGGGCGACGTCACAATTGACGTGTTACAAGCATTGAATACCGATTTTTCAGGAGACGACCTTGTTGGCTGTCAAACACCCTTTATCGTTAATTTTAACAACCAAAGCAGCGGTCAGTCTATAAACGGCTACGAATGGCTGATTAACGGCGTTTCCGTTAGCGCTGATGAAAATTTACAATACACCTTCAACGGTTATGGCGTGTATGATGTCGGACTGGTCGTGACCACCTCAACCGGTTGTGCTGATACACTTAATTATGCAGATTACATTACCCTTGCAGAGCCTACGATAAACTTCAATTTACCTGACGTTATATGCACAGATCAACCTGTGTTGGTAACCAATATTTCAATTGAAAGTGTAGATGCAATCAGTACATTGCTTTGGGACTTCAATCAAGATGGGATTTTTGATGCTTCGGGTTCAAATCCCAATTACAGCTATACCGAACCAGGTGAGTACAATGTTGAGGTTGCAATAACCACAGTCAGTGGTTGCACGAATACTGTTATTTCGGAAACAGAGATACTTGTACAACCGAATGTTGTTGCTGATTTCGCTGCTTCAGAGACCATTACATGTGCTGGAATTCCCGTGACATTTTGCACAGAAATGGAAGAAAGCACCATCTATGCATGGAATTTTGATGACAACACAGGCTGGCAAATTACCAGCTTTCCTCAAGACTGTATTGTGCATGATTATCTTGATACGGGATACTTCGATGTAACGCTTAGTGTATATAACCTTGCTTGCAACGCTCTGATTCATCTAGAAAACTACATTTACATCGGTGGTCCTGTTGCGTTGTTTGATTTTGACCAAGACTGCACATCTTTAGAAACTGTATATTTTACAGACACGTCTATTGATGCCGATTCATTGGTTTGGGATTTTGGGGATGGTTCTCCCTTGGTCATCAATGACCCTGCGCCGAGTCATGTTTATCCAGGTATTGGAACATATACAGTAACATTGTATGCCTACAATTTTACAACCGGTTGCGAAGACATTCGCACAGCCGTTATTTCAACTGAACTTCCTGACATCCATCTCGCCGCTTTTCCGTTTCAAGGGTGTGCCCCTTTGAGCCCCAATTTTAGTACGCTCGATTATGCTCAATACCCGCATTGGGATGTTGATTTTGGGAATGGAACAACGTTAACTGCAGATTGGAATTCGACATTGAATATTTGGCAGGTTTACACCTATTGGCCTAACGGACAAAGCTCATATGCTACCTTTTCTTTCAATTCGAATTGGTGGCCAGACGTTGTTTACACCCAAGGTGGATATTATGACATTGTGTTAAACGTGACTGATGAAAGTGGTTGTTCGTATTCTTCTATAAAGGAAGATAGGATTTATGTATACAACGATCAATTCTTCTCCGATTTTAATACTGTCATAATTGAGGGTTGCGATAGTGTATTAATTGATTTCATTCCAACCGGAAATTTTCTCGATACATGGACATGGACTTTTGCTGACGGAACGACGTCTAACGAACTAAACACAACGCATCAGTTTTTTCCACCATGGGATTACGCTTTCGAGGCCACATTTACAGCAGAGGACAATTTTGGCTGCAGTTCGACGGTGACTCATGTTATAGATCTAGTGCCTCCGCCCGTCCCTGATTTTACAGTGCTTACAAACCCAAACTGTATTGGGGACACTATCTTCATTGAAAACAATTCAACAGGAAGCATAGCTGGTTACTATTGGGATTTTGGAGACCCCGCTTCAGGATCAGATAATTTGACTTCGGATGTTCACCCATGGCATGTGTTCTCTGAAAATGGCGATTATACAATTTGTCTGACGGTGGAAAACACCCAAGGATGCCAACAAAGTTTATGTCAGCCAGGACTTGTTTCAATAATCAACCCCGTGGCTTCTTTTGATTATCAAAACCAAGTCAACAACTGTTTATTCGGTGTTCAATTCACCAATACATCAACCGGGAATTTGACTTGTACAAATTGGGATTTCGGGGATGAACAAGGGGCTAGCAGCGCAAGTCCATACCATACTTATCAAATAGGTGTATACGACGTTGAGCTTGTAGTTTGTAATGAATTTGGTTGCACCGACACCCTGCTAGTTCCTGATATTTTCAACTATGGAAATGCAATAGGCCCTATCACAATCGGCTTAGATCAAACCAGTTGTGCCCCATTCCAAACAACGTTTGATGCCTATAATGTTGCCGATAACACATTCACATATTTCTGGGAATTTGGTGACGGATTTGGAGACCCAAACAACAACACCCAAACTTCACACACATACACTGAACCTGGAGAGTATTGTCCGTCATTGATTATGGAAGACGGAAATGGTTGTCCGTTCTTTATTCAATGCACCGACCCCATTGTAGTTACCGAATTTACGTTCGAAGCAACCCCAATCAGTGCTTACTGCTTCGGAGATAGTGTCGCCACAGCGCTTTCAGGAGCTGACTCCTACGCACTGAATGATCCTACAATTGCAACATTAAATGGCAATGATGTTTGGATAAATGCTTCGCAAAGCACCGTTTTGACCATTACAGGAAGTTTCGATGACTGCACTTACGATCTCGACATAGACGTTGTTGTGAATCAATTGCCTGTTGTAGATGTTGTACTTCCAGAATTGGTTTGCTTCGACAGTGACCCGATTGTTCTAAACACAGGAATGCCAATAGGCGGTGAATATTCGGTTGCCGGGGTCAATGAAACGGCTTTCGAAACCACCATGAATCCAGGTGTGTACGAGGTTATTTATGCGTTTACCGATGATGAAGGTTGTACCAATACTGACACCACTTTCGTTGAAATAGCAGCCCTGCCTTTGGTTGCACTTTCGCCGCAAATCGACTTGTGCAATGGCGATCCTGAATTGATTTTTACTACTGGAACACCTGAAGGAGGAAGCTATAGTATTGATGGTCAAATACTTACATCGCTTGACCCCTCAAGCATAAATGGTCCTGTTGAACTTGTTTATACCTATGCCGATTTGAATGGTTGTCTGTCTGCTGACACTATTGATTTCAACATTTGGCCTCAGCCAACAGTATCGATGAGTGGTTCGGTTTTGTGCTGGCAACCAAATGTGCTTTTGGAAGCTACGTCATCTATTGGCTCTGGTTCTGTTGTTTCTTATGCATGGGAAATAAACGGACAATCAGCAACAACCACTGATCCCTTTTATGTGTTTCAACCGCCTGGCTCAGGTGTTTATACCACGCAGTTGAGCGCTACATCCGATCAAGGATGCACAACATCCATTACTACAGAAAACGAGGTCTATCCAACCCCAACAAGTGAGTTTACGGTGCAAGACATTTGCGAAGGATCAGGTGTGGAGGTTAGCAATTCATCATTTATTGACGCCCCGTCTATTACTGAATGGCAGTGGTACATTGATGAAACATTGTTTTCTTTGGATGAGAATCCAGAACCATTGTTCAACATCGAAAGTGGCAACTACCTGATTCGTTTGGTCACACAAAGCTCGTTTGGATGCATCGACACACTTGATCTTCCACTTGCTATTTCTCCTTTACCCCTTATCGATTTTGAAGTAGAAAACCCATGTGCCGAGGCAAGCGTATTCTCGATCAATCAGACAAGCATTTCAAGCGGAGTTGTGAGCGAATATCTTTGGGACACAGGAGATGGCAACACCTCTTCTTCTGAACAGCTTGAATACACTTTCAATAATCCCGGTACGTATACCATTTCACTTACCGCCGTGAGTGATGCAGGATGTGAATCTGTAGAGGCAATAGACATCGAAGTGTATCCATTACCGAGTGTTGCTTTTGAAATGAGTTCGAATTCGACTTGTGAAAACGTCGACGTTCTTTTGACAGATAATTCACAAATCAGTTCAGGGGAAATTTCTGGGAATATCTGGTTGGTCGACGGTGTTGCTGTAGGTCAAGGTTTTGAGTTTGCTTTGAATAACATTGGCCCTGGCCAACACAGTATTGGTTTGGTTTCGATTTCAGATCAAGGCTGTGAAAGCGCATCTACATCTACAACAAATCTTGTTGTGTTCCCAAATCCAATTTCGGGATTCAGTTATAGTCCGAATGAAGTAACAACACAAACACCAATTGTTACCATTAACGATCAATCTTTGGGCGCCACTTCGTGGATGTACACCATTTCAGACGGAGGTTTATACCTGAACGACGAGTTTAGCCACGAGTTTAGCACTCCTGGGGAGTATGAAATTTGGCAATTTGTTACCAATCAGTTCGGGTGCGTTGATTCTACACTTCGTTTGGTAGATATGCAACCCGCACTCATAGTATTTGTCCCGAATGCCTTTACTCCAGACGGGGATGGAATAAATGAAGTTTTCTTGCCCGTAATCAGCGGCACTGAAGTAGATGAGTATCTATTCCGCATTTATGACCGATGGGGTGAGGTGATTTTCGAAACCGACCAGCTTGGTAAAGCATGGATAGGCGACGTAAAAGGCGGCGATCATTACGCGAAAGATGGCGTTTATGTTTACGATATTGTTGTGGGCAGCGATACGTTAAAGATTCGCGAAAAATACACCGGTCATGTTACTCTTTTGCGTTGATTAGAGTAATACAATCTACATGTTTACCTTTGCGCAAAAGCGACACCCCATGATGCGCCAACTTATAGAAGATTTTCCTTCGCAATTAGACAAAGCATATTCAAACGCAGATAACACATCACTTGTGTTTACTGGTGAGCAGTTTACGAACCTTATTATCTGTGGACTTGGTGGTTCTGGAATTGGAGGAAAGATAGCTGCTCAGCTGATACAAGATGAGGCCAAAGTTCCTGTTTTCATTTGCAACGACTACACCTTACCAGGATTCGTTGGAACGAAAAGTTTGGTGATAATTTCGAGTTACTCAGGAAATACCGAAGAAACTGTTTCAGCGATGGAACAGGCCATCAAAGCCAAGGCTGTTGTAGCCAGCATCACTTCTGGAGGCGCCGTTTTACTGTTATCGGAACAGCACGGATTGAATTGCATCGAAATACCTGGTGGACAGCCACCTAGATCTCAATTCGGTTATAGCATCGTTTCCCTTTTCAGACTGCTTGTGCACTATCAAATCATTTCCAATGATTGGTGGGAACAGGTAAGTGGGTTGGGCACCTTCTTGCAGTCAGTGCATTCCACAGTGGTTTCTCGTGCAACATCCATCGCAGATGCAATTGGGAATAAAATTCCAGCCATCTATGCCGAGGTGCGTTTGGAGGGTGTAATTACCCGGTGGCGTCAGCAAATCAATGAGAACAGCAAAATGTTGTGTTGGCACCACGTTTATCCAGAGATGAATCACAACGAAATTGTTGGCTGGGAAGGCGGAAGTTCAGACATCATCGTCTTGATGCTCAAATCAGGCGATGACCATCCACGCAGTGCGATGCGCATGAACATAACCAAACAGTTGTATGAGAAAAAAGGGGCTACAGTTGTAGAGATTGAAGATCGGGGCAACAACCGATTGCAACGCGTCATGTTCTTCGTCACCTTGGGCGATTGGGTTTCTTTATTGTTGGCAGAAAAGCACGGCGTAGACCCTGTTTCAATTGTTTCTATTGATTTTTTGAAGAACGAACTGAGCAAGCACTCGTGAAAAAAATACACGTACGAGACCTAGGCCGCATGGAGTTTGGTGCAACCTGGAAAGTACAGGAAGACCTTTTCAACAAGGCCATAGATCTAAAAATTGCTGCTCGAAAGGGAGAGACAACTGAGCTTCCTGAGAATCACTTCTTGTACGTTGAACACCCACATGTTTTTACATTGGGGAAAAGCGGTGATGAGGAAAATTTATTGCTCAGTGACGAAGAGCTTTCGAAGGCAGGAGCTACTTATTTCAAAATAAATCGCGGAGGCGACATCACGTATCATGGCCCTGGGCAGATTGTTGGCTATCCTATTTTGGATCTTGATCAATTCTTTACCGACATTCACAAATACCTTCGTTATTTGGAGGAGGCCATCATTCGTATGCTCAGCAACTGGGGCATAGAAGCTGGAAGAATTGATGGATTGACAGGAGTTTGGGTTGGGGTTGGCAGTTCAAATCCACGAAAAATTGCGGCCATGGGAGTTAAGTGCAGTCGTTGGGTTACCATGCATGGCTTTGCACTGAATGCCAATACCGACCTCGGTTATTTCGATATGATTGTGCCGTGTGGAATTTCCGACAAAGGAGTTACGAGTATGCAACAAGAAATCGGCAACGCCGTTGATCTCTCACTCGTGAAAAAACAACTAAACAAAGAATTGTCTTTGCTGTTTGACGCACAAATGATTGCCGATTAGAACGCGTTGTATGAAGACTTGCGTGTTTTGAGCTTTCTGGTTTTTCCTTGACATTGGGTTAGCACGTGCTCACGAGCGTCTTCATCGCCCATTTTGGCGGCAGCAGTCCAATCTTCACAAGCTCCCTCGCTATCATGCAAATAAAATCTGCATGCTGCTCTGAAGTAATAAGCTTCTTTGATAACATCTCTATCCTTGCAGGTTAGCAATCGAGAATAAACGTCTAAAGCCTGTGCATACTTCGCATCGTCGAACAACAAGTTTGCACGATTCAAATTCACCCTTTTCATCGCAGGATCTAGTTTCGCACATTCATCGTAAAGTTCAGCAGCCGCCTCTCGCTCACCAAGTTCGGCTTTGCATGCAGCAAGCAAGTAGATGGCGTCGAAATACTCCTTGTCGGCGGCTAACGCGTCATTCAAATAATCGACAGCTTGTATCAGTTCACCTTCCATGTATCGATTCGCACCGAAATAATAATTGATTTTAGGAGAGTTCCCAGAAAGCTTCTTTGCTGCTGTTAATCCCTTATCTGAATCCAAGTAATTTCCAGCAGAGTGATTACAAATGGCTGCATTCAAAATCAATTGCGGGTTGTAAGGCAACGCTTTCAAAGCCTCGTTGTAGAGCACAATCGCCTCGTCGAAATCTCCAAGCTTGTGCAAGCAGTCGGCCTTCAAAAAGACGAATTCAGCTGATTCTGGATCTGAGAGAATTTCGAGGACATCAGAGATTTGACCCGCATTGTATCTATCTCTAAGTTCAACGAGATCGAGTTGACCAAACATCCCTCCCGAGAGGGAGGACAAAAGGAATAAAAGGAACCATGTGCGCATGTTACGTTATACATAGTCAAACGGTAAAAAGTTCCGCGATTTAGCCGACAAATGACGATTAAAGTTGCGTAATATTGGATCATGAGGATATTGATTCGGACCATTAAGTGGCTCTTCATCGTGATCGGGTCGCTGGCACTTTTACTTGTCGTAACAGGGAACAGCCATGTTTTACGCGGATTGTCGGCCACCTATTTAATTGGAAAGTCGCGTCCCGACATCGACGATTTCGACCAAGACGCCTGCAGAAAAGTCGCGATTGGGAATCCTCAACCTTGGGCTATTTCATCATTTCAGGGTTCTAAATCATTGAC